>NZ_SOGD01000035.1:0-35657 GCF_004402345.1 Cryobacterium sp. TMT2-15-1
GAACGGGCTCTTCGCCCCCGAAGACGGCGAGTTCGTGCTCTCCACCTTCGACTCCATCACCAGCCCCCGCCGCGGCGGAGTGCGGTTCGTCGACCCGGACCGCGCAGCCTGGGCCCAAAAAATGCAGGACGACCCGCGCAGCACCGAGCAGATCAACGCGGACTCCCTCGTGCAACTGCTGACGATCGCCGGCGAAGCCGACCCCGGCCGGGTCTTCGGCGGCCGCCGCCCGGCGGTGCGCGTGATCGTGACCGAGAAAGCCCTCACAGCCGAACCCGGCGAGCCGGGTGCCGCCGAACCCGCCGCTCACGGGCAGATCGAAGGCAACCCGGTCCCCATCTCGCAGGAAACCATCGACCGGTTGCTCTGCGACACCGGCACCCGCGGCATCAAGTTCGACGACATCGGCCAAATCATCAACGTCGGCCGTGACGAACGACTCTTCACCGAGCACCAGCGCGNCTCACAGACAGCGGAGACACCAACCTCGCCGACGGAACACTGCTCTGCCACCCGCACCACATACTGCTACACAACCAGCACTGGAAGATCACCCGTACCGGAACGCAATACTGGCTCCGGCCACCGGTGGAGAACGACCCGGAACAGACACTGATCGCACTGCCGAGCAAGCGGGTGGGGCTGTAGGGCGTGGCTCTCGTCCCGGGTCTTGACAGGCTCGACCAGCGTCGTGGGAACCTCGGGAGGGCGGGTCGCCGCGTCTCGACAGGCTCGACCACCGGGGCTCGATTCAGGGGCGGCCGGTGAACTCGTCCATGGAGCCGTAGACGCCGAAGACGCGGCCGGCCACCACGTCCCAGAGGGGCTGAGGCAGCACTCCGCGGACAACCTTTGAGAGCTCGACCGTCCACGGCATGGTGAGCATGGGCTTGCCCGCGAGCATCGCCCGCCAAACCCGCTCGACCACATATTCCGGCGTCATGACGGGCGTCAGCAGCGGACCGCGGGCACCCTCGAACATCCCGGTCGAAATGTAGCTGGGGCAGACGGTCGTGACCTTGACGTGCCCGAACCGTTGTTGCTTGAGCTCCAGACGCAGCGAGTCACCCCACCCGATCAGGGCCGCCTTCGACGCCGCATAGACGCTCATCCGGGGGTTCGAGAGCATCCCGGCCGCCGACGCGATGTTCACGATGCGCGACGCACGACCGCGATTCGCCATCATCGCCGGAAGGAACTCCCGGGCGATGTACATCGGGGCGAGCGCGTTGATCTGCATGGTCGGCCGCGTGTCCGCGCCGTTGTCGTGCTCCCAGAAGAAGGCTCCGCGCACGATGCCGGCATTGTTGATCACTATGTCCGGGTCGCCGACCTCCGTGCGCACCCGCTGGGCGGTCTGAGCGATCGCGCCGAGGTCGGCGATGTCCACGACATACGGGACAATGAGCGTGCCCTCGCCGGCCCGATCGCCGAGGATGCCGACCACACGGGTCAGCGCCCCGGCGTCCCGGTCCCAGAGGATCACGGCCTTCGCGCCCTCGGCGACGGCCCG
Source organism: Cryobacterium sp. TMT2-15-1 (assembly GCF_004402345.1). Lineage (NCBI taxonomy): Bacteria > Bacillati > Actinomycetota > Actinomycetes > Micrococcales > Microbacteriaceae > Cryobacterium > Cryobacterium sp. TMT2-15-1. The sequence continues at coordinate 1,514 of NZ_SOGD01000035.1, forward strand.
CTCGGCATAGAGGCGGCCCATGCCGCTGGCGGCACCGGTAATGAGCACACGGGCTCCGGAAACGGTTCGAGTCATGGCCCCATCATCCCAAGAAGAAGCGCCGCGTGTTACGTCGGGTTGCGGCCGGCCCAGCAGCATCCGTCTGCCCTCGGCTAACGTCAAGCAACTCTTCCCCTCCCGCGACCGAAAGCCGCCCATGCCGCACCGCGCCGCATCACACGAGACGTCCGCCGATCCGGCGTCCGTGCGCGGCGCGGCGTCCAGAACCATGGCCAGAACCACGACCACGACCACGACCGGAAACTCGGCCTTCACGGTCGAGTTCGAGGCGATCGGCCGCACGTTCGCCCCCGCCACGACCCGCGGGGCCACCGCCCTACCCCCGGTGCTCCGCGACGTTTCCCTCACGGTGGGGCCCGGCGAGGTGCTGGCGATCCTGGGCACGAGCGGATGCGGCAAGTCCACTTTGCTCCGCATCGCGGGCGGCCTCGACTCCCCGACCACCGGCCAGGTGAGAATCGACGGCTCGCCCGTCGCCGGCATCGACCCACGCTGCGCGGTCGGATTTCAGGAGCCGCGCCTGCTGCCCTGGCGCACCGTCACCGAGAACGTCGCACTGGGACTGCCCCGCGGCACCCCGCGGGCCGCCGCCCGCGCCCGCGTCGCCGAGCTGATCGAGCTGGTCGGTCTGGCCGCGTTCGCCGGCCACCGCCCCCAGGCCATCTCCGGTGGGATGGCTCAGCGTGCCTCCCTCGCCCGGGCGTTGGCCCGCAACCCGGGCGTTCTACTGCTCGACGAACCGTTCGGTGCTCTCGACGCGCTCACCCGCCTGAAGATGCAGGACCTTCTGCTCGACGTGCACGCCCAGGCGCCGACGACGGTCCTCCTGGTCACGCACGACGTCGACGAGGCGCTGCAATTGGCCGACCGGATCATCCTGCTCGGCCGGTCCGGCAACGACACCCGCGCCGGCGCGACCATCGTGCAGGAACTCACCGTTCCCGGGGCCCGCCCCCGCGACCGCGGCTCGGCGGAACTCGCCGAACTGCGCGGACGACTGCTCGCCGGGCTCGGCATCGACCGCCACGGCGAGGCACGCGGGCTCGCCGCGACCTCTACCATCCCGGCCTTCCCCTACTGACTTTTCTGCCTCACCACTGCACCGCCGCACTGCTTTCACCACCGCTACCCCACTCCGGGCGCCGCATCCGCTGCCCAATCAACTGAGAGATCCCGATGACACAGCACCGCTCCACCACACGAATCGCGCTCCTTGCCGTCGCAACCGCCGCCGCCCTGCTGCTCACCGGCTGCGTCGCGGGTGAAAACCAGCCGGTCGCCAAGCCGGCCGAGGCCGCCGCAGCGGGTGAGACCACCGTCACCACCGGCGGCACCCTCAACATCGACTTCGCCACCTACAACCCGCTCAGCCTGGTGATCAAGGACCAGGGTTGGCTCGAGGATGCCCTCAGCGACCAGGACATCACCGTGAACTGGGTGCAGTCGGCCGGCTCCAACAAGGCCAACGAGGCACTGCGCGCCAATGCCATCGACGTGGGTTCCACCGCCGGCTCGGCCGCGCTGCTGTTCCGCTCGAACGGCTCGCCGATCCAGGTCATCGACATCTTCTCGCAGCCCGAGTGGGCGGCCCTCGTCGTTCCCGGCGACTCCGCGATCACCGACGTCGCCGATCTCAAGGGCAAGCAGATCGCCGCGACCAAGGGCACCGACCCCTACTTCTTCCTGCTCCAGTCCCTGGAGGAGGCCGGGCTCACCCTCGAGGACGTGACCGTGCAGAACCTGCAGCACGCCGACGGCTGGGCTGCCCTCCAGAACGGCTCGGTCGACGCCTGGGCCGGACTCGACCCGATCATGGCCGGTGCCGAGGCTGCCGGCGCGGAGCTGCTCTACCGCAACGTCGACTTCAACAGCTACGGGTTCCTCAACGCCACCGAAAGCTTTCTGACCGAGAAGCCCGATGTGGCCCAGACCGTCGTCGACGTCTACGAGCACGCCCGCACCTGGGCGCTGGAAAACCCCAACCAGACCGCCGAGATCCTGGCCGGCGTCTCGGGCCTCGACCTCGCCGTGGCCACCACGGTGATCACCGAGCGCTCCAACCTCGACGTGGACAACGTGCCCGGCAAGGCCCAGCTCACGGTGCTGAAAAAGATCGGCCCGACCTTCGTCGCCGCCGGTGACGTGGCAGCGCAGAGCCAGATCGACGACGCCCTCGACACGATCGTCAATGACAGCTTCGCCACGAAGGCCGACCCGTCGGTCGTCACGGAGTAGTCAGGAAACACCGTAGCGCCGTCCGGGGCGGGCAACCGCCCCGGACACCCGCACCACCAGCACCACCCACCGAGAGGACGCGACCATGACCGAGACTGTGCCCCGCACGCTGCCCCGCACGTCGGCCCGGACCGTGCCCGACGCCACCGCCGCTGCCGCTGCATCCGCTGCATCCGCTGCATCCGCCACCGCCGCCGGTACGGCGCGTGCGCCGCGCCGGCCGCTCGCCTCGCGCGGCTGGATCGCCCTCGGCGGCGGAGCGGTCTTGCCGGTCCTGATCCTCGCGGCCTGGCAGCTCACCACCGCGCTCGGCGTGTTCACGATGGCCCAACTGCCCTCCCCCGTGATGGTCTGGCAGGCGGGCGTCGACCTGTTCGCGAGCGGGCTGCTCGGCCAATACGCGGCGATCTCCACCCAGCGGGTGCTCATCGGTTTCGCCGTCGGCGCGGCCCTGGGCATCGCCCTGGGAGCCCTGGTCGGTCTGTCCCGGGCCGCCGATGCACTGTTCGCCCCTACCCTCGGCGCCATCCGGGCGGTGCCGTCGCTCGCCTGGGTTCCCCTGCTCATCCTCTGGCTGAAGATCGGCGAGGAGTCCAAGCTCACCCTGATCGCCATCGGCGCCTTCTTCCCCGTTTACACGACCGTGTCGGCGGCGCTGCGGCACGTCGACCGTCAGCTCGTGGAGGCGGGCCGCGCGTTCGGCCTGCACGGGGTGCGACTGTTCACGGCCGTGCAGCTGCCCGCGGTGATCCCCGCCGTGGTCTCCGGGCTGCGGCTGGCTCTGGCCCAGGCCTGGCTGTTCCTCGTGGCCGCCGAGCTGATCGCCTCCTCGATGGGGCTGGGCTTCCTGCTGATCGACTCGCAGAACAACGGCCGCATCGACCGCATCCTGCTCGCGATCATCCTGCTCGCCATCCTCGGCAAGCTGACGGATGCCGCCGTTGGCCTCTTCGAGCGCTGGGCGAACCGCAAATGGGCCTGACGCCGATGCCGGCCCCGCTCGATCCGGCGAGCGCCACCATCCGTAATCTCCTGACCGAAACCCGGCGCTACCCGGCCCCGGCCGCCTTCGCGGCGCAGGCCAACGTCGACGCCACCTGGTGGGACCGGGCCGCCGCCGATCCAATCGCGTTCTGGGCCGAGCAGGCCAACCGCCTCGACTGGGCCGAGCCGTGGCACACCGACCACACCTGGCAGCCGGCCAGGGCGGACGCCGACGGCGTGCTCTCCATTCCCCGCGCCGAGTGGTTCGCGGGCGGCAAGCTCAACGTGGCCGTCAACTGCGTCGACCGGCACGTGGCCGCCGGCAAAGGCGACAAGGTCGCCTTCCACTTCGAGGGAGAGCCCGGCGACCGCCGAACGATCACCTATGCCGAACTCGAACGCGCGGTGAACCGCGCCGCCAACACGCTTACCGACCTCGGCATCGTGCCTGGCGACCGGGTCGTGCTCTACCTGCCGGTGATCCTCGAAACCATCATCATCACCCTCGCCATCGCGCGCCTCGGCGCCGTGCACTCGCTCGTCTTCGGCGGCTTCTCTGCCGAGGCGCTGCGGTTCCGGATCGAGGACACCGGCGCGAAGCTGCTCGTGACCACCGACGGCCAGTTCCGCCGGGGTCAGGCCGTGCCGGTCAAGGCCGCGGCCGACGAGGCCGTCGCGGGCGTGGACTCGATCGAGCACGTGCTCGTGGTGCGCCGCACCGGCGACCTGACCCCCGACATCCCCTTCACGCCGGGCCGGGATGTCTGGTGGCACGACAGCGTCGACCTCGCCTCCCCCGTGCACGAACCCGCGTACTTCGACGCGGAGACCCCGCTGTTCATCATCTACACGTCGGGCACGACGGGTACTCCGAAGGGGCTCGTGCACACCAGCGGCGGGTACCTCACGCACACCTCCTGGAGCCACTGGGCCGTCTTCGACGTCAAGGACGACGACGTGCACTGGTGCACGGCCGACCTGGCCTGGGTCACCGCTCACAGCTATGTGCACTACGGGCCGCTCTCCAACGGCACCACCTCGGTGATCTACGAGGGAACGCCGAATACCCCGCATCCGGGCCGGCACCTCGAGATCATCGAGCGCTACGGGGTGACCACCTATTACACGGCGCCGACACTCATCCGCACGTTGATGACGTGGTTCCCGGAGGGGCTGCCGAGCGAGTTCGACCTGTCCAGCATCCGTCTGCTCGGGTCGGTCGGCGAGGCCATCAACCCGGAGGCCTGGGTGTGGTTCCGCGAGAACATCGGCGCCGGCAGCGCCCCCATTGTGGACACCTGGTGGCAGTCTGAGACCGGCGCCGCCGTGATGGCGCCGCTACCGGGCGTCAGCACGCTCAAGCCCGGATCAGCCCTGCGCGCCCTGCCGGGCCTGACGACCCACATCGTCGACGACCACGGCCGGCCGGTGCCGTTCGGCTCCGGCGGCTACCTCGTGATCGAGGGCACCTGGCCAGGCATGGCTCGCACCGTCTGGGGCGACCCCGAGCGCTACCGCGACTCCTACTGGGCCCGGTTCGCGAAGCAGGGCTTCTTCTTCTGCGGCGACGGCGCGAAATACGACGACGACGGTGACATCTGGCTCCTCGGCCGCGTCGACGACGTCATCAACGTGTCCGGGCACCGCTTGTCGACGATCGAGATTGAGTCGGCGCTCGTCGCACATCCGCTGGTCGGCGAGGCCGGCGTCGTCGGCGTGACGGATGCGAGAACGGGCGAGGCCATCGCGGCCTTCGTGATCCCGGCCGCGGCACCGCACCCCACCAGCGGTTCCGGCGAGTGCGGCAACCTGGGCGACCCCGCGGTCTGGCTGGCCGCCCGGGATACCCTCGAGCCGCTGCTGCGCGCGCACGTCACGCAGGCCATCGGGGTCGTCGCCCGGCCGCAGGAGGTGTTCGTTGTGCCTGACCTGCCCAAGACCCGCTCGGGCAAGATCATGCGCCGCCTCCTCGGCGATATCGTGGCCGGTCGTGCGCTCGGCGACGTGACTGCGCTCCAGGACGACTCGGTTCCGGGCCGCATCGCCGTGATCGTGGCGGCCGCGCGGCAGCGCTGAGCGCACGGTTCCAGCACCTACCCAGCGACGGGTGGAATCGTAAGGACCAACGCCCCAGACCACCGAGCCAGAGGAGCACACCATGGGATTCTTCGACCGCCTCTTCGGAACCGAGCCCCAGCAGCCGGAACAGCAGCGACGCGCGGCCGCACCGCAGCGCACCGACGACGAGATCGCCGTCGATCGCTATCAGTACCTACTGCGCACGGCACCGCCCGAGACGATCGAGCAGGTGCACGCGGAGGCCTTCAGCAAACTGAACGATGAGCAACGCGACCTGCTGTTCCGCCAGCTAAGCGAGAACGCCGACGCCAGCGAGCGCCCGGCGAACGCCGAACCGGCAACACTGGCCCAGGCGGCCACCCGGTCGGAGCTGCGCCAGCCCGGCACCCTCACCCGCGCCTTCGGCAACCAGGGTCAGGGCGGGCAGGGTCAGGGCGGGCCGAGCTTCGGCAGCATGGTCGGCAGCTCCCTGCTCGGCACCGTGGCGGGCTACGTCATCGCGTCGACGCTGATGAGCGCCTTCCTGCCCATGGACTCCGGCGGCGCGGATGCCTCGGGCGACTCGGGCGCTGATTCCGGCGGCGACGCGGGTTCCGGCGGCGACGCGGGTTCCGGCGGTGACTTCGGCGGCGACTTCGGCTTCTAGGCCGTCCCACTGCCGCGCGTGCGCCCAATCTGCCCCCTTGGCGCCGCCGCAGAGACACATTGAGCGCACGCGCGGCTGGGTTTCACCGGCGGCGGGACTGTAATCTGAGGGGTGTCGGCGGACGACGCCGTGACTCCCGGGCTGCGGCATCCGTCGCCGCGCAGGCGAGATCGAACAGGGCTGGTTGCCGTGCGTGAAGCGGGGGTGTTGATCGTGCTGCGGCACGGCGAGAGCACCGCGAACGCCGCCGGGCTGTTCACGGGCGTACTGGATGCGCCGCTGTCGGAGCAGGGAATCCGCGAAGCCTCTGGGGCCACCGCCCTGCTGAACGCGGCACTGCCCCTCGACGTGCCGCGGGTCGACGCGCTGCCCCACCTCGCAGCACCTGTCACCCTGTTCACCTCGACCCTGGCGCGCGCCCGGCAGACCGCCGCGATCGTCGCCGCCGGTCTGGCCCGCCCGCCGGTCGGCTGCGACGCCGATTGGCGATTGAACGAACGCAATTACGGCGCGCTGACCGGCCGTTCCAAAGACGATGTGCGCGCCGAGTTCGGCGAGGAACAGTTCGTGGCCTGGCGCCGCTCGGTCGCCGAGGCCCCGCCCGCCATGGGCGACCTGCTCTACGACGAGTTCGCCGGCACCGCCCTGTTCCGCGCGCTGCCGACGGCCGCACTGACCCGCACCGAGGCGCTCAGCGACGTCATCACCCGAGTGGATGCCTTCCTCACCGAGCGCGTCGACCCGCTTCTCGCCCGCGGCGAGACCGTGCTCGTGGTGGCCCACGGCAACTCCCTGCGGGCTCTGTGCGCGGTGATCGACGGCCTGTCCGACGGGCAGATCCGCGACCTGAACCTGCCCACCGGACAGCCGTTGGTCTACCGTTTCGACGCCCGGGGGCGTTCCGTGCCGTTCGGCGGCCGCTACCTCGACTCCGTCACCGCGCTGGCGGCCGCCCTCACCCTCGCGAATGAGGGCGGTACCTGACGATCTCGGGCGCGTGATCTCGGGCGTGTGGTCTCGAGCCGGTCGTGACGTTCCGGCGCCCCTCGCCTAGCTTGTCTGCGCCCCGCGGGCCGCCCCGGCCGACAGCCCGAGGGCAAGGACACGGCACACCGTGGCGGCGGCCCGTTCGAGGTTCGCCGGGCCATCCGTCAGTGCCTGCGGGAGGTCGCTGACCTCCTGAACGATCGGTACCAGCGCGGCGAAGCCCTGGTCATAGAGCACCTCGGACCCGGGCCCGACCCGGCCCGCGAACGCGATCACGGGCACACCGTTGCGCGCGGCAGCCTCGGCCACGCCGAGCGGGGTCTTGCCGTGCAGGGTCTGCCCGTCGATGCTGCCCTCACCGGTGAAAACGAAGTCGGCCCCGCTCAGGCGACGCTCGAGGAGAGCGGCCTCCATGACCACCTCGACGCCGCGCCGCATGCGGGAGTCGAAGCAGGCGAGGAAGGCCGCGCCGAGCCCGCCGGCCGCGCCGGCGCCGGGCAGCTCCGCCACGGAACGCCCGGAATCCGCGGTCAGCACCCGCGCGAAGACCGTGAGGGCCTCCTCGAGGTCCCGCACGGCCTGCGGATCGGCGCCTTTCTGCGGGCCGAAGACGGCGGTGGCGCCCCCCGGACCGAGCAGCGGATTGGCGACATCGCTCGCGATCTCGAACGACGCGGACCGCGCCCGCGGGTCGAATCCTTCCAGGTCGATCCGGCAGAGCCGCGCAAGCGCCGCTCCCCCGCAGTCCAGGTCACGTTCGGCGGAATCGAACAGACGAGCGCCAAGGGCGTGGAGCATGCCAGCCCCTCCGTCGTTGGTCACCGAGCCACCCAGCCCGATCACGAACCGGCTCGCACCGCGGTCCAGCGCGTCGGTGATGAGCTGCCCGACGCCGAACGTGCTGGCGGTGCGCGCGTCCCGGTCGGCTGCGGCGACGAGATGGATGCCGGCCGCCGCCGCAACCTCGATGATCGCCAGCTGCTCGGCGGCCACATAGCCGTAGGCGGCCCGCACCGGGCGTCCGCGGGCATCCTGAACCTCGGTCTCCACGATCTCTCCGCCACAGGCGGCAACCATCGCGTTCACGGTGCCCTCGCCGCCGTCGGCCATCGGCACCCGCACGCACTCGGCGCCGGGGAAGACGGAACGGATGCCGCGCTCCAGGGCCGTGGCGGCCTCGGCGGCCGACATGGATTCCTTGAACGAGTCGGGGGCCAGAACGAACTTCATGGTGTTGATCTTCCCGGTCCCGGGCACCAGCTGCAACTGCAGGGCGCAGGACGCAGCATCCGCTGCCCCCGCGTAGGCTCGAAACCATGCGATTCGGACTCTTCATACCTCAAGGCTGGCGTCACGACCTGGTCGACATCGATCCCGTCGAACAGTGGGCGACCATGAGCGGCCTCGCCGCGCACGCCGACGCCGGCGAGTGGGAGTCGATCTGGGTGTACGACCACTTCCACACCGTGCCGGTGCCGAGCGAGGAGGCCACCCACGAAGCCTGGACGCTGATGAGCGCGTTCGCCGCCACCACGACGCGGGTGCGCCTCGGCCAGATGTGCACCTGCATCAGCTACCGCAACCCGGCCTACCTCGCGAAGGTCGCCTCGACCATCGACATCATCTCCGGCGGACGCGTCGAAATGGGCATCGGCGCCGGCTGGTACGAGCACGAATGGCGTGCTTACGGCTATGGCTTCCCGCGTGCCGGCGAGCGCCTCGCACGCCTCGACGAGGGCGTGCAGATCATGCGCCAGGCCTGGGCCACCGGAAAGGCCACCCTCGACGGGCAGCACTACCAGGTGGACGGCGCCATCGTGCGGCCGCTACCGCTGCAGGACGGAGGCATCCCGGTCTGGATCGCCGGCGGCGGCGAGAAGGTCACCCTCAAGATCGCGGCGAAGTACGCGAACTACACGAACTTCGACGGCTCCCCCGAGGGTTTCTCGCACAAGAGCGAGCTGCTCGAGGCGCACTGCATGGCGGAAGGCACCGATTTCGGCGCGATCACCCGCTCGGCGAACTACAACACCGTGATCGCGGCGACGGAGGCCGAGGTCGCCGACCGTCTCGACGCCATCGAGGCCCGGGTCACCCCCTACCTCGGATCGGAGGGCGCGGCGGCATTCATGGCCGAGTATCGCAGCGGCGAGGCGCAGGGCGTCGGCACGCCGGAACAGGTCGTCGAGCGCCTGAACGGCATGAAGGCACGCGGCCTCGGCTACGCCATCCACTACTTCCCGGAGGCCGCCTACGACCGCTCGGGTCTGGAACTCTTCGAACGCGAGGTCATGCCCGCGTTGCGCTGATCGGGCGGCACCCCACGCTCTCCCGCCGGCCCCGGCGCGCCCACCCCACCCCACCCGCGCAAGGATGGTACCCATGACCAGCACGAACACGGCGACCGCGCCCGCCCGCATCACCTGGGCGGAGGCCGGGCGGACCCGGTCGGCCCTCTGGCACTCGGAGAGCGGTTGGGCGCCGCCGGAACGCGTCGTCATCGCCGACGACACAATGACCGCGGATGCCGCCTACCGGCACGCGAAGGCCGGCACCGGCATGCTCTGGCGCGGAGACTTCCTGGGCGCCCGCCAGTTGCTCAGCGCCCTCGCCCGCCGCATCGACCACGCCCGGCACGCGCCCGCCACCGACCTGGCCGCCGCTTTCCGGCACTACCGCTCCGAGGCGCTGCGCCGCTCCCGGCTGCTCGGTCTGGTGCTCGTGCCGCTCGACGCCGACTACACCGTTCCGCTCCGCCGCGCGCCCGACGTGCGGCGCGCCTGCACCGAGACCTACGGCCCGGCGACGGATGCCTCGGTCACCGCCCTGCGCGAGCTCCTCGGCGTCATCGGGGCGCACGAGTGGCGCACGACCGGCGTCGACGTGCCCGCGCTCGGCGCCCGCATCCACCCGCACTACGGGGTGTTCTCGCCCGTGCGCGGCGAATACCTCGACCTGGTGAACACGGCCCCGCTGCCGGCAGCGTGGGCCGGAGGTTCTGCGGCTGAGGCCGGCTCGATCGCCGGGGCCGCCACCGCGTTCGACATCGGCACGGGCACCGGGGTGCTCGCTGCGGTGCTGGCGCGGCGCGGCATCCGTCACGTGGTCGGCACCGACCAGGAGCCACGGGCGCTGGCCTGCGCGCGCGCGAACATCGGGCGGCTCGGGCTGGCCGGTGCGGTCGAGATCATCAAGGCCGACCTGTTCCCCGGCGGCCGCGCCGACCTCGTGGTCTGCAACCCGCCGTGGATTCCCGCGTCCGCCGTCACCGCCACCGACTTCGCCGTCTACGACCCCGACAGCCGGATGCTGCGGGGCTTCCTGGCCGGGCTGGCCGACCACCTCGAGGCGGCCGGGGAGGGCTGGCTCGTGCTCTCCGACATCGCCGAGCACCTCGGGTTGCGCTCCCGCGGCGAACTCCTCGACCTGATCGAGGACGCGGGCCTCGAGGTCGTCGCCCGCCTGGACGCCAAACCCGTGCACGGCCGCGCCGCCGACGCATCCGATCCCCTGCACGCCGCGCGGTCGAAGGAAGTGACCTCGCTTTGGCGGTTGCGGGCCGTCTCGCCGCCGGCCCAGTCGACTGCCGATGCCCCCGAAGCGTCTGACGCCGTTCGGTGAACCGTCAGGTTTGAGAGGTGCGCGGCGGCCCACCCTCGAACGTGTCGTTTCGAGCGCTACTCGAGGTTCGGCGTACCGCCCCTGTTCGTGGCGAGGCGCCAGCGGGACCAGGGCCAGATGCCGTCCATCTCCACCTCAAGCGAGAAGCTGAGCAGCACCCGGATGACCACGATCGCGCCGAGCACCAGCACGCTCTGCGGGGTCGGATCCACCAGAATCGTTCGGATGATATCCGCGATGATCAGTACTTCGAGCCCGAGCAGGATGGCCCGGCCCAGATTGCGGCGCAACTTCTCATAGGCCCGCTGCCGGGTGTCGGCCCGCAGCGCGGTCGGCACCGCAGCGATCATCGCGGCCGCTCCGCCGAGCACCATGATGGCTGCACCGGCCGCCTCGACGACCCGCACGACCGCCGAGATCACCTCGTCAAAGCTCATCGGCGGCGCTCCTCGCTGCATGGTTGCTGCATGGTCGCCTCGACGATAGCGCAGGCCACCCCCCGCGGTCGAGCCATCCGGTGGTCGCGCCAGCTGGCGCTCGCGCACCGCCCTCTCGCGCCGCTGAGACCGAAAGCGCCGTATGCGCTCACAATCACCGGCGGAAGGGGGGCACGCGGCACAATGGGCGATTCTCGGAGAGTGACCGGAACAACGCTTACTCTCAACGGGAACGGGGGGTTTCGACGACCGGAGGGCCGGAACACGGCGATTCGTTGCGAGATATGGCAAGAAAACGCCCGCACCCTCCCGCTACTCTGGATCGTGGCGCCGAATGGCACCACCGGCACCACCCAGCACCACCACGTACGACCCCGCCGCGACCGCGGCACTCACGAAGGACGGAGGTTCCCATGTCGAATTACGTTGCACACGCTGCACTGGTCGGTGAGCCCGAGGTTCTCGAGGACGCCGTCGCCGCCGCCGACCCGGCCACAAGCCCGGCCTGGCTCCGGCTCAAGTCCGCGGCCACCGCGCTGCAGGCCAGCCAGGCGCAGGACGGCTCCATCCCCGTCGCCGCCGTCCACGCGGATGCCGCGGCGCACGTCGACGTGATCGCCGCCGCTATCGATGAGCTCGCCCCGCTGTTCCCGCACGACGCCGCCTACCTCGCGGCCGTCAACCGGGACTTCACCCGCTGGAGCACCGAGGGCTTCGGCGTGCCAGACTTCTTCGACTCCCTGATGGCGTTCCAGCCGCAGCAGCAGCGGGCCGACGGCATCCGTCACCTGGTCGTGTTCCCGATGTACACGCAGAACGGCAGCGCGAACCGCTTCGTCGAGGCCGTGCTGATCGAGGTGATCTGGCCGGAATTCATCGACGAGCTCGAGCAGGAGTACACGAACAAGCTGTTCGTGCCGATCCGCTTCCTCGATTTCACGCCCGGCTACGACACCAACTCGGCCGTTTTGTTCCCCGAGACCGTCGCCATGCGGCAGATCCCCACCTTTACCTGGGGTGCGATCTTCGCCGACCGCGAAGCTGCCCGGTTCCGCCGGGTCGTGCGCGCGGCCGCCGAGATCACCCGTCTCGAACTGCCCGCCGATGCGGCGGCGCTGCTCGACGACCAGCACCTGACCGAGGAAACCTTCGTCATGTGGGACCTCATCCACGACCGCACGCACATGCGCGGCGACCTTCCGTTCGACCCGTTCATGATCAAGCAGCGGATGCCGTTCTTCCTCTACTCCCTGGAGGAACTGCGCTGCGACCTGACCGCGTTCCGCGAATCGGTCACGATCGAACGCGACGAGAACGCCAGCCCGGAAGCACGCCGGCACGCGAAACTCGTGCAGTACGCCGTGATCTTCGACCGGATCTTCCGATTCTCGATCAGCGGTACCCGGGTGCGCAACTACGACGGGCTGGGCGGGCAGCTGCTCTTCGCATGGATGCACCAGCACCACGTGCTGCACTGGACCGACACCCGGCTCACCTTCGACTGGGAAGCCGTGCCCGACGTGGTCATCGCGCTGGGCAAGCGAATCGACGACCTCTACTGGGCGTCGATCGACCGGCCGAAGAAGGCCCACTGGCTGGCCGCCTACGACATGATCGCGGAGACGCTCACGCCGAACCCGGCGTCGCAGTGGGCTCGCGGCCTGCCGCTGGACGTGCTTGCCGGCGCACCGAAGGGCTACACCGACCTCGTCCTGGACGACGAGTTCCCGCTGTCGATGTTCTTCGAGGCGCTCGACAAGAAGATGAAGCCCGTGATCGAGTCGACGGCCGGGCTCACCGGGCGTGACTGATACCGCAGGCAGGACCGTCGCTGGTCGCACCGTTCTCATCGCCGGTGCGACCAGCGCGGCCGGCCGCGCCGTGGCCACCGCGCTGACGGATGCCGGCGCGCACGTGATCGCGGTCGGCACCAACGCCGAGCGCCTGCACAGCTTCCGCGCCGAGGTTCCCGGTGCCGCAACCTACGTCTGCGACCTCGGCGACTTCGCCCAGGTCACGGCCCTGGCCGACGCCGTGCACGGCGAGCACGGTCCGATCGACGGCCTGATCCACCTGGTCGGCGGCTGGCGCGGCGGCGGTGGACTGGCCGGCCAGTCCGACGGGGACTGGGATTTCCTGCACGCGCACGTCGTCGCCACACTGCGCAACACCACCCGCGCGTTCAACGACGACCTGCTGGCGTCTTCGGCCGGGCGTCTGGCGATCGTGTCGTCGGTGTCGGTCGACAAGCCGGCCCCGGGCGGCGCGAACTACGCCGCCGCGAAGGCCGCCGCCGAAATCTGGACCCGCGCGGTCGGCCAGGGCTTTGCGAAGGCAGGCACGGATGCCGCGGCGGTCATTTTTGTCGTGCGTGCCCTCGCTGGGCTGGAAACCGAACTTGCGAGCGCGGTGGTCGGTCTGTGGGACGCGTCGGCGGCATCCGTCAACTCTTCTCGCGTGCTTTTAGCCCCCTGAACCCGACGGCGGCATCCCGCGGCGCGCTAGCGTGGAACCAGGCTACGGAGGGGTGGGCATGCTCGACATCAGGACCATAAACAAGCGTTATGGCACCCGGCAGGTGCTGACCGACGTGAGTTTCGTCGTCGAGAGCGGACGCCTGACCGGCTTCGTCGGCGCGAACGGCGCCGGCAAGACGACCACCATGCGGATCATCCTGGGGGTGCTGTCGGCCGACTCCGGCACCGTGCTGCAAGACGGCGTTCCGCTGACCAGCGACGACCGCCGCCGCTTCGGCTACATGCCGGAGGAGCGCGGCCTCTACCCGAAGATGAAGGTGGGCGAGCATCTCGTCTACCTGGCCCGCCTGCACGGGTTGGGCCCGGCATCCGCCCGCCGCAACACCGCCGAGTTGCTCGACCGGCTCGGCCTCGGCGAGCGGGCCGGTGACCTGGTGCAGTCTCTCTCGCTCGGTAACCAGCAGCGCGCCCAGATCGCGGCCGCGCTCGTGCACGACCCGGAGTTCCTCGTGCTCGACGAACCGTTCTCCGGCCTTGACCCGCTCGCGGTGGAAGTGGTCATGAGCGTGCTCTCCGACTTCGCCGCCCAGGGCGCGCCGGTACTGTTCTCCTCGCACCAGCTCGACATCGTCGAGCGCCTCTGCGACGACGTCGTCATCATCGCCGACGGTGAGATCCGGGCCAACGGCCCCCGAGAGCGGCTGCGCGAGGAGCACAGCAGCCCCCGGTTCGAACTACGCACCGCCGCCGACGCGGAGTGGATCCACGCCGTGCCCGGCATCTCCGTGCTCGACCTCTCCGAGGGTGTCGCCGTGTTCGAGGCCGAAACGGATGCCGCCAGCCAGGCCGTTCTGCGCCAGGCCCTCACCCGGGCCCCGGTGACACAGTTCAGCCAGCAGCGGCCCAGCCTCGCCACCATCTTCAAGGAAATCGTGCAGTGAGCACCATCGGGAACGACCGCGCCGGCACGCCACACATCGAACGCCCGCAGGTTCGCCCCCGGTATCCGGCGCCGAGCTTCGCCCGGAGTGTGTGGCTTGTCGCGACCCGCGAGATCATGGCCCGGCTGCGCAGCAAGGCCTTCCTGATCTCGACCGGCATCCTGTTGCTCATCTCGATCGGTTCCGTCGTCGCCGGTAGCATTGCGAGTCAGAACCTGACCATGCCGAAGGTGGCCGTCGTGGGTTCCGCCGCTCAGGTCGTCGAGCAGACCGAGTCGTTCACGATGGTGAAGGCCGACGACGTCGGCGCTGCCGAGTCCCTGGTGCGGAACGGCACCGTCTCCGCGGCGGTCGTTCCGTCCACAAGGGCGGATGCCCTGCTCGGCGTGCGCGTCATCGCCCTCGACTCCCCGCCGGTGGGTGTGCTCGCGGCCCTGAGCGTCACCCCCGCGGTGAGCCTGCTCGAGCCGACTTCGCGGCAAAGCGGTGGCCTGGTCTACCTCGTCTCCCTGGGCTTCGGGCTGGTCTTCTTCATGTCGGCGATCACGTTCGGCTCGACCATCGCGCAGAGCGTCGTCGAGGAGAAGCAGACCCGGGTCGTCGAGATCCTGATGACCACCATCCCGGTGCGCGCCCTGCTCGGCGGCAAGGTGGTGGGCAACAGCATCATGGCCTTCGGGCAGATCGTAGCGATCGGCCTGCTGGTCGCGATCGGCATGGCCACGACCGGCCAGTTCGGGTTGCTGGGCACCGTGGGGCCGTCGATCGTCTGGTTCGCCGTGTTCTTCGCGTTCGGCTTCGTCATGCTTGCGGCGCTGTTCGCCGCGACCGCGTCGATGGTCTCCCGCCAGGAAGACGTGGGCTCGGCCACCTCGCCCGTGCTGTTCCTCGTGATGATTCCCTATTTCCTGGTGATCTTCTTCAATGACAACCCCACCGTGCTCGCCGTCATGTCCTACATCCCGTTCTCGGCCCCGGTCGGCATGCCGATGCGCATCTTCCTCGGCACGGCCGCCTGGTGGGAGCCGCTTCTCTCGCTGGCCATCCTGCTCGCCTCGACGGCCGTGGTGATCCTGCTGGGCTCCCGCATCTACTCGAACTCCCTGCTGCGGATGGGCGCCCGCGTCACGTTGCGCCAGGCCCTGCGCGGCTGACCTGCCGTCCCGCCAACCCGATCCCGGCCCCGAACCTGAACTCTGCCCCGAACCAATTCGACGGTGATTTTGCTCCCACGGGCCGGTTTCGACCCGAAATCGCCGTTACAACGCAAAATCTCCGTCGAATTCGCACACCGAGCGCACAGAAGCGGAGCAGACGGATGCGCGAAGATGGAGGGGTGACTCAACTCCATGACCTTTCTTCGCGCGGGTTCGCCTCCGACAACTACTCCGGGGTGCACCCCGAGATTCTCGAGGCGATCGTCGCCGCCAACGGCGCGCACCAGATCGCCTACGGCGAAGACGTCTATACCGCCCGGCTGCAGCAGGTCTTCACCGAACACTTCGGCGCGGGCGTCGAGGCCTTCCCGGTCTTCAACGGCACCGGCGCCAATGTGATCGGCCTGCAGTCGATGCTGCCGCGCTGGGGCGCCGTGATCTGTGCATCCACCGCTCATATCAACACGGATGAGGCGGGCGCCCCCGAAAAGGTGGCCGGCATCAAGCTCCTCACCGTCGACACCCCCGATGGCAAACTCACCCCCGCACTGATCGACCAGCAGGCCTGGGGCTGGGGCGACGAACACCGCGCCCAGCCGCTCGTGGTGTCGATCACCCAGACCACCGAGCTCGGCACCGCGTACACGGTCGACGAGGTGCGGGCCATCGCCGACCACGCACACGCCCACGGCATGAAGCTGCACATGGACGGCGCCCGCCTGTCCAACGCCGCCACCTCGCTGGGCCTGCCATTCCGCACCTTCACCCGTGACGCCGGCGTCGACGTGCTCAGCTTCGGCGGCACCAAGAACGGCATGATGTACGGCGAGTGCGTCGTGGTCCTGAACCCTGAGGCATCCGCGGGACTGCTCTACCTGCGCAAACTGAACATGCAGCTGGCCTCGAAGATGCGCTTCATCTCGGCCCAGCTGATCGCGCTGCTCGGCGGCGACCTCTGGCAGCGAAACGCCGGCCACGCCAACGCCATGGCCACACGGATGCGCCACGCCCTTGAGGCCGGCATCGCCGCCGGCGAGATCGAGGGCTTGTCGTTCACCCAGAACACCCAGGCCAACGCGATCTTCGCGATCCTGCCCCCCGGGGTGGCCGATCGCCTGCGCGGACACTTCCGGTTCTACGATTGGGACCCCGCGACCAACGAGGTGCGCTGGATGTGCGGCTTCGACACCGAGGAGGCCGACATCGACGCATTCGTCGCGGCCCTGATCAGAGAGCTGGCCGCCCGATGAACGTCTTCGAGAATAAACCCTGGCTCGGCTCCTACGCCCCCGGCGTTCCGAGTACCATCCAGGAACCGACCGACACGCTCTGCGACATGATCGAGACCTCGGCGCGCCGGTTCGGCTCCAGCGTGGCCCTCGACTTCTTCGGCGCCACCACCACCTACGCCGAGCTCGGCGAGCAGATCTCTCGGGCCGCAAACGGCCTCCTGCGCCTCGGCGTCAAACCCGGCGACCGGGTGGCCCTTGTGCTGCCGAACTGCCCCCAGCACGTGGTGGCCTTCTACGCCGTGCTGCGCCTGGGCGCGATCGTCGTCGAGCACAACCCGCTCTACACCGAACGCGAACTCCGGCACCAGTTCGAAGACCACGGCGCCCGCGTCGCCATCGTCTGGGACAAGATCTACCAAACCGTCACCGATTTCCCCGCCGATTTGGGCCTGCGCACCGTGATCGCGGTGAACCTGACGGAGGCGATGCCGCTCGCCAAACGGCTCCTGCTCAAGCTGCCGATCGCCAAAGCCCGCGAGTCGCGAGACGCCCTGACCTCGGGCCCGCTGGGCAAGGATGCCTTCACCTGGTCCGGCATCGTCGGCTCACGCAAGCTGCGCCCCGGCCACCCGCGCCCGAAGGTCACCGACACCGCCGCGCTCCAATACACCAGCGGCACCACCGGCACCCCGAAGGGTGCGATCCTCAGCCACTTCAACCTGCGCTCGAACGCCCTGCAGGGCGAGGCCTGGGTGCAGGGGCTGCGGCCCGGCGAGGAGGTCTTCTACGCGGTCCTGCCCATGTTCCACGCCTACGGCCTGACCCTCTGCCTGACGTTCGCGATGGCCACCGGCGCCCGGCTCGTGCTGTTCCCCAAGTTCGACGAGGGACTGCTGCTCGATGCGGCCCAACGCACCCCACCCACATTCATGCCGGCCGTGCCGCCGATCTACGACCGGCTCGTGAAGGCGGCGGCGGCGAAGAATGTAAGCCTGCGCAGCATCCGTTACGCCATCTCGGGCGCGATGAGCCTGCCGGTGTCGATCGTGGAACGCTGGGAGGCCGCCACCGGCGGGCTGTTGGTCGAGGGCTACGGCATGACCGAGGCCTCGCCGATCGCCGTCGGCAACCCGATGGGCCCGAGCCGGCGCCCCGGCACGGTGGGCGTGCCGTTCCCGAGTACCGAGATCCGCGTGGTGGACCCGGACGACCCGACCGTGAACCGCGGTATCGAAGAGGAAGGTGAGCTACTCATCCGTGGCCCCCAGGTCTTCTCCGGCTACTGGGACCAGCCGACCGAGACCGCCAAGACGCTTCTCGACGGAGGCTGGCTTCGCACCGGCGACATCGTCCGCGTCTCCTCCGACGGCTTCGTGACGGTCGTCGACCGTATCAAAGAACTCATCATCACCGGCGGCTTCAATGTGGCGCCCTCCGAGGTCGAGGCCGCTCTCTTGTCGCATCCGGATGTCGCCGACGCCGCCGTCGTCGGGCTGCCGAGCGCAAACGGCGGCGAAGACGTCGCCGCCGCGGTCGTGTTGGCGGCGGGGGCCACCCTGGACGTCGACGCCATCCGCACGTATTGCCGCACCCGGCTCTCCGCCTACAAGGTGCCCCGCACCATCGTGGAGGTCGACGAGCTGCCCCGGTCGCTGATCGGCAAGGTGCTGCGCCGCGAGGTGCGAGCCGGCTTGATCAAGGAGTAGCGCCCGGACGGTCGCCCTGCTGCTCGAGCAGCCGACCTCCAGTTCGCCCGTGCGCGCAAATCGTCGCTATGTACGCGTCATACCGACGATTCACCCGCACTCGCGAGACGTGGTGGCGAGGATGCAGCGGAATAGTGTGCCGCCGCCCGCGTTGGAGTGGATGGGTCAGTGTTGCCCCGCCATCCCAGCCAGACTCCAGCGAAAGACGGGCCCATGAACCTCATCACCGACACCCTCAGCCGCGCCGCCCACACGACGTCGCCGCTCCTACCCGTGCTCGCCGGGCGCTGGAGCCCCCGCGGCTTCGACCCGACGGCCCTCGTCGACGAAGCCACTCTGACCACCGTGCTCGAGGCCGCCCGTTGGGCTCCCTCGGCCAGCAATATGCAGCCTGCCCGCTTCATCGTCGCCCGCCGCGGCTCGGACAGCTTCGCGAAGATCCATGAGTCGCTGATGGGCTTCAACAAGGCGTGGGCGGAGGCCGCCTCCGTGCTGATCGTCAACGTCGCCACCCTGCCGATCGACGCGACCCGCGAGAACCCGTGGGCCCGCTACGACCTGGGTCAGGCCGTTGCCCATCTGACGATCCAGGCCCAGCACGAGGGACTGCACACCCATCAGCTCGGCGGTTTCGACGGCACCGCCCTCGCCCTGGCCTTCGGCCTCGCCGAGGACCAGGCCACCGTCTCCATCACCGCCCTCGGCGTGCTCGGCGACGTCTCCCTGCTCTCCCCCGAGCTACTCGAACGCGAGTCCGCCCCGCGCACCCGCAAGCCTCTCGTCGAGCTCCTCCTGGTCAACGACTAGTCAACGACCAGCGGCAAGAGTCCGACCCGACACAGTAACTCCACAGCCCCGTCAGGTAAAAACGTTATCCGACTATTTTTCCCGGCAACGCGCCCGGGTGCTTCCAGCAGTGAACACCGGTGGAGACCACGATGACCGAAAACATCCCTAATCACTTCGACGTCGTCGTCATCGGCGCGGGGCCGGCGGGAACGGCCGCTGCGCTCCGTGCCGCCGAACTGGGAGCCCGGGTCGCCGTGGCGGAGGCCGACCAGCTCGGCGGGACATGCGTAAACACGGGGTGCGTGCCGACGAGGGTGCTCGCCAAGGCAGCGCGCCTGATGCGCGAGGTGCGCGCGGCAGATACCTACGGAATCGTAGTCAACGACCCGCGCATCGACTGGGCCACCATGGGAGATCGGGTGCAGTCGCGAGTGAACAAGGTGCGCTCGATCAAGAGCGAGGCCGAGAGGTTCGCGGCCGCCGGCGTTGAGCTGATGCTGGAAGGTCGGGCGCGCTTCATCGACCCACACTCCGTGGTTCTGGACAGCGGCCGCATCCTCACCGCCGCCACGTTCCTGGTCTGCGTCGGCGGGCATTCTCGGCGACTCGCCGTGCCGGGGGCGCACTTGGCGACGGTCCCGGAAGACATTCTGACGCTGCCGTCGCTGCCCCGACGGGTGGCCGTGATCGGCGCCGGAAACACCGGCGCCCAGTTGGTCACGGTGTTCAGCTCCTTCGGCTCCGACGTGACCGTGCTCGATGTGGCACCGCGCATTCTGATGGCGTCGGATTCCGACATCTCCGCCACGGTCTCCGGGGCGTTCCGCGAGCAGGGCGTGGCCGTGCACACGGGCATTGAAGCGGTGACGGCGATCGAGCAGGACGCCGACGGAACCCTCACCCTGTCCTGGCGCAAAAACGGAACGGAACAGTCTTCCGGCTTCGACGCCGTCATCATGTCCACCGGTTGGCCGGCGGATGTCGACGACCTCGGGCTCGACCGGGCCGGCATCACCATCGAACGTTCCGCCATCCCGGTGGACCAGTACTTCCGGAGTGTCGTGCCCCATATTTTTGCGGTCGGCGACGCGAACGGTCGGGACATGCTCGTACAGGCAGCCCAATTTGAGGGCGAGGCCGCGGCCGAGAACGCGGTGCTGGGCGCCAATCGCAGAACGCCGCACCACCTGCTCCCGGCCGGCGGTTTCACCGACCCCGACTACGCGGGCGTGGGGTTCACCGAGGAGGAGGCCCGGGCTCGAGACCCGCACTGCGTCGTCGCGACAGTGCCCTACGCCGAGCTCGACCGCGCTGTGATCGACGGGCGGGAACCCGGCTTCCTCAAGCTGATCGCCGACCGGCGGCGGGAGCTGATCCTCGGCGCCCATGCCACCGGGGAGAACGCGGTCGAAGTGATCCAATCCGTGACGACGGCGATGGCCGCCGGCGTCGACGTCGCCACTCTGGCCCGGGTGCGCTTCGCCTACCCCACCTACAGTGCCGTCATCGGCCTCACGGCCCGTCGACTACTGCTGGAAGCGCCGAAGCCGGCCGCGGTGATCCTGCCCGTCGAAATCCCCCTCCCGACACCTGCGATCTCCGTACCTACGGGAGCAGCATCACCTTGATGGCGCGGCGCTCGTCCATGGCGGCGTAGGCCTCGGCGACCTCGGCCAGCGGCAGCTGCAGGTCGAACACGCGGCCGGGGTTGATAGCGCCCGAGAGCACTTCCGGCAGCAACTCTTCGACGTAGCCGCGCACGGATGCGACGCCGCCGTTCAGGCCCACGTTCCGCCCGAACAGCGGGCGAACCTCGATCGGTCCGCCGGTGGGCACCCCCACGTAGCCGACCATTCCGCCGGGACGGGCCGACGCGATGGCCTGCTCCATCGATTCCTTGGTGCCGACGCACTCGAGCACGCAGTCCGCGCCGATGCCGTCGAACAGCTCACGGATGCGGGCCACGCCGGCCTCGCCGCGCTCCTCGACGATCTCGGTCGCGCCGAACTCGCGGGCCACGAGCTGCCGTTCGGGGTGACGAGACATGGCCACGATGCGGGAGGCCCCGAGCCGCTTGGCCGCGATGATGGCGCAGAGGCCGACCGCGCCGTCGCCGACGACGACGACCGTGCTGCCCGCGGTCACACCGGCGGAGACCGCGGCGTGGTGGCCGGTGCCCATGACGTCGGCGAGGGTCAGGAGGCCGGGAACCTGGGCATCGGTGGGCAGGGTCGGCGTCGCAACGAGCGACCCGTCGGCGTGCGGCACGCGCACCTTCTCGCCCTGGGCGCCGTCGGCGAATCCGCCGAGCTGGTCGTCCGAGCCCCACCAGCCACCGTTCAGGCAGGAGGTGCTGGTGCCGTTCTGGCAGTTGATGCAGGTGTTATCGCAGTCGTAGAACGGCGCGATGACGAAGTCGCCGACCTTGACCCGGCTGACGTCGGCGCCGATTTCCTCGACGATGCCGACGAACTCGTGGCCGATTCGTTTCGGCTCCTCGGTGGGCTGGACGCCGCGGTAGGGCCAGAGATCTGAGCCGCAGACGCAGGCTGCGACGACGCGCACGATGGCGTCACCGCCGGTGGAGAGAGTCGGATCGGATACTTCTTCGAGGCGGACGTCCCGTTCCCCGTAAATCACTGTTGCACGCATGCTTCGACCCTATGCCAGCCCACTGACCGTCACCGGGGCAGGGGGCCCGTTCCAGCGTATTCCCGCCCAATTCCGCTGGACGCGAAATCCGGCGACGGACAGAGCTACAGCAGCGCGTCGTCGTCGAGGTCGGCCGGGTCCACGACCAGCAACGGGGCGGATGCGACGCTGAGCGATTCCCCGTCCGGCGCCAGATCCACCCGCACCGTCTCGCCGTCCCGCACGGCGCCCGACAGGATCGCGGTCGCCAACCTGTCGTCGATCTCGGTCTGCATCAGCCGCCTCAGCGGGCGCGCACCGTAGATCGGGTCGTAGCCGCGTTCCGCCAGCCACGTGCGGGCATCCGGGGTCACGCCCAGCTCGAGCCGGCGCTCGATCAGCCGCTTCTCCAGCCGGTCGACAAGCAGCCCGACGATCTGGCCGAGGTCCTCCATCGACAACGATTCGAACACGACGATGTCGTCGAGACGGTTGACGAACTCGGGCTTGAACGTCTTGCGCACGAGTGCCTGCACGGCCGCCTCCTTCTCGTCCCGGCTGAGCAGCGGGTCAATCAGGAACGCCGACCCGAGGTTCGAGGTCAGCACCAGGATCGTGTTGCGGAAGTCCACGGTGCGGCCCTGGCCATCCGTGAGCCGGCCGTCGTCGAGCACCTGCAGCAAGACGTCGAAGACCTCCGGATGCGCCTTCTCCACCTCGTCGAACAAAATCACCGAATACGGGCGGCGGCGCACGGCCTCGGTCAGCTGCCCGCCCTGCTCGTAGCCGATATAGCCGGGAGGAGCCCCGACCAGACGGGACACGGAGAACTTTTCCCCGTACTCGCTCATGTCGATGCGCACCATCGCCTTTTCGTCGTCGAAGAGGAACTCGGCGAGCGCCTTCGCCAGCTCCGTCTTGCCCACGCCGGTCGGCCCGAGGAAGAGGAACGAACCGGTCGGCCGGTCCGGGTCGGAGATGCCGGCCCGGCTGCGGCGCACGGCGTCGGCGACCGCGCGCACGGCCTGCCTCTGCCCGACCAGGCGGTGCCCGAGCTCACCCTCGAGGTTCAGCAGCTTCTCCGTTTCGCCCTGCAGCAGCCGCCCTACCGGAATGCCGGTCCACATCGCGACCACGGCGGCGATGTCCTCCGCGGTGACCTGGTCACCGACCATCCGCGGCCCATCCTGCTCGGTCTGCTCCGCCTCGGCGAGTTCCCGATCGATCACCGGAATCTCGCCGTAGAGCAGCCTGGACGCTTTCTCCAGGTTGCCTTCGCGCTCGGCCACCTCGGCCTGGCTGCGGGTGCTCACCAGGCGCTTCCTCAGATCGCCGATGCGGTTGAGCGAGGAACGCTCCTTGTCCCAGCGGTCCTGCAGTTCAGCAAGGGCCACCGTGTATTCAGCAAGGTCAGCACGCAATTTCCCCAGGCGAGCCTTAGAGGCGTCGTCCTTCTCCTTTTTCAGCGCGAGCTCTTCCAACTCCAGCCTCTGCACTCTGCGACGCAGTTCGTCGATTTCCACGGGAGCGGAGTCGATCTCCATCCGCAGTCGGCTGGCCGCCTCGTCGATCAGGTCGATGGCCTTGTCCGGCAGCTGGCGGGCAGTGATGTACCGGTTGGAGAGGGATGCCGCGGCCACCAGCGCCGAGTCCGCGATCGACACCTTATGGTGGGCCTCGTAGCGCTCCTTGAGCCCGCGCAGGATGGCCACGGTGTCTTCCACACTGGGCTCGTCGACCAGCACCGGTTGGAACCGGCGCTCGAGGGCGGCATCCTTCTCGATGAATTCGCGGTACTCGTTGAGCGTGGTCGCACCGATCAGGCGCAGCTCGCCGCGGGCGAGCATGGGCTTGAGCATGTTGGAGGCCGCCACGGACCCTTCGCCGCCGCCGGCACCCATCAGGGTGTGCAGCTCGTCGACGAAGGTAATGATCTGCCCCTGCGCGTCGTTTATCTCCTTGAGCACGGCCTTGAGCCGCTCCTCGAACTCGCCGCGGTACTTGGCCCCCGCCACCAGGGCCGCCAGGTCGAGGGAGACCAGCTGCTTGCCCTTGAGGGAGTCGGCCACATCGCCGGCCACGATGCGCTGGGCCAGCCCCTCCACAACGGCGGTCTTGCCCACTCCCGGTTCACCGATCAGCACCGGGTTGTTCTTGGTGCGGCGGGTGAGCACCTGACTGACCCGCCGAATCTCCGCGTCCCGCCCGATCACCGGGTCAAGCTTGCCGCTCTGGGCGATCTCGGTGAGGTTGACGCCGTACTGCTCCAGCGCCGTCTTCGCTTCTTCCTGGGGAGGTTGCTGACCTGCTTGCATCGGAAGATCCTCTCTCGGGCCCGCCGCTCTCGCCGCAGGTCGATAAAAAGCTGAGCCTGTTGGACTCAAGTTTACGGGACATTGAGAAAACGCGCCAGCGGTCCGGAGACAACTCGGTGGTGCTGCGGCGGCGGTATCAACACGACCCAGTTCTGGTCCGGGGTATCCGAATTCCTTCGTCGGATGCCATACTTACCGAACAAAAGACCCGTTTCTACACTCAGCGCAGAGGATCAGGCCCGTGGCCACGCCCACCCTTAATAACTTCATCAACGGCCGCTTCGTCACTCCCTCCGGCACCGAGCTGCTCGACATCGTCGATCCCACAACGGGGCGCCGGGTCGCCCGGGCCCCGGTCTCCACCGCGGCCGACGTCGACGACGCGATGACCGCCGCGAAGACCGCCTTCCACACCTGGGGCCGCACCACTCCCGCCGAGCGGCAGCGCGCGCTGCTGCGCCTCGCCGACGCGATCGACGCCGAGAGTGACGCCATCGTGGAGGCCCAGCACCGCAATACGGGCCAGCCCCGCGCCACGATCGCCGTCGACGAGGTCGCGGCCGGCGCCGATCAGCTGCGCTTCTTTGCCGGTGCCGCCCGACTGCTCGAGGGCAAGTCCGCCGGTGAATATCTACCCGGCATGACCTCCTGGGTACGCCGCGAACCGATCGGCGTGATCGGGCAGGTCACCCCGTGGAACTTCCCCTTCCTGATGGCCATCTGGAAGATCGGCCCCGCGCTGGCGGCCGGCAACACCCTCGTGCTGAAGCCCAGCGACACCACCCCGGAGTCGACCCTCGAACTCGCCCGGATCAGCCAAGGCATCCTCCCCGACGGCGTGATGAACATCGTGCTCGGCAACGGCGGCACCGGGGCCGCGATCGTCGAGCATCCGGTGCCCGGCCTGGTCTCGATCACCGGCAGCGTGCGGGCCGGTATGGCCGTCGCCGCCGGCGCCGCGAAGACGCTCAAGCGGGCACATCTCGAGCTCGGCGGCAAGGCGCCGGCCCTGGTCTTCGCCGGCGTCGACGTCAGCAAGACCGCCGCCGCCATCGCCGACTTCTCCTTCTATAACGCCGGGCAGGACTGCACGGCCATCACGCGAGTGCTCGTGCACGAGTCCATCCATGACGAGTTCGTCGACGCACTCGTCGCCGAGGCGCGCAGCCGCACTACCGGGTCGGCCGACGACGCCGACAACTACTTCGGGCCGCTCAACAACGTCAACCACTTCGACGACGTCGCGCGCAAGGTCGCGGCCCTGCCCGACCACGCTGTCATTGCCACCGGCGGACACCAGGTCGGCACCGAGGGCTTTTTTTTCGAGCCCACGGTCGTCACGCAGGTGCGCCAAACGGATGCGATCGTGCAGGAGGAAACGTTCGGCCCGGTGATCACGGTGCAGCCCTTCACGTCGGAGGAGCACGCGGTCACGCTCGCGAACGATGTCAACTACGCACTCGCCTCCAGCGTGTGGACCCTCGACCACGCCACGGCCATGCGGGTCTCCCGCGACCTCGACTTCGGCGCGGTGTGGATCAACACCCACCTCCTGCTGACCGCCGAGATGCCACACGGCGGTTTCAAGCAGTCCGGATACGGCAAAGACCTGTCGATGTACGGTGTCGAGGACTACACCCGGATCAAGCACGTGATGAGCGCGCTGGAATAAACACGGGTCTCGACGGGCTCGAGCACCGCCAGGCTCGACCACCGCCTACGAGAACAGAGGCCCCTCGATGACTTTCCATCCGCTCGACCCGCTCTCCGCCGCTGAGTTCACCTCGATCGAGCTGGTCGAGCCGCCCCGGAGCGCCCCGCTCGACATCGGGCAGCCCGACGGCCCGAGCTTCACGCTCGACGGCAACCTGGTCGAGTGGCGGAGCTGGTCGCTCCGGGTGTGCGCCGGGCGAGCACGCCGGGCATGACCATGAACATGACCAGCCCGCCCGCCCATAATCCACACCACCATGACCACTGAGTGCGACACCCGTCGCGAACCGAGGGAGAAACCAGCGTGACCCGAGTAGCCAACTACGTCGTCGCATACGAAGCGACCGAACGGGGCAATGACACCGTCGAGCTGGGTGTCGCGCTGGCGCGCCTGACCCGCTCCGAGCTGCGTCTGTGCCTCGTGCTGCCACATCATTCATCCACCGTCCCGGCCCGGGTCGGTGCGTCCACTTCCCCCGACTACCAGGCTCTGCTCGAGGAGCAGGCCCTCGAGTGGCTGGAACAGGGCAAGGCCCTGGTTCCCGATGACGTGGTCGCCACCACGCATCTCCTCTACGCCGACTCCACCACGGAAGGCTTGCTCCAGGCCGCTCGCGCGTTCGACTCGGACCGCATCGTCGTCGGGGCCTCACGCCGCGGCCTGATGAACCGATTCACGATCGGCAGCGTGGCCAACGCGCTCCTGCACGCCTCGCCGGCGCCCGTCGCCCTCGCGCCCCGCGGCTACAAGGCTCCCGCGCAGCTGACCCGGATCACCTGCGCCATCGGTACCCGGCCGGGCTGGAAGACGCTGCTCGACTCACTGGTGGCCTTCTCGGAGGACCTCACGGTCGACCTGCGTTTCGTCACGCTCGTGGAGGTCGACGCCGGTCGTCGGCACCCGGTCGACGAGAGCGAGAGCCAGGCCCACCTCGACGGCGTCCTGGAGTACTTCCAGAGTCGGTCGAAGGCGCGCGGCACCATCACCACCGAGGTCGCGTCCGGGCACACCGTGGAGGCCGCGGTCGAGGCCCTCGACTGGCAGCCGTCCGAAATCGCCTTCGTCGGCTCCAGTCGGCTGGCTCAGCCCACCACGATTTTTCTCGGCATCACCGCGCACCGCATGCTGCACGCGCTCCCCGTTCCTCTCATCGTGGTTCCCACCGGCACTGACGCCCGTAAGCCGCACTGACCCTAAGGACAGTCCATTGACTAGCCAATCTCCCTCCTCGGGCTCCACGCCCGGCACCTCCACCCTCACCGGCGGCCTTTCCGAGAAGGGTCTCAGCGCCGGCTCCATCGGGCTTCTCGGCGCCACGGTCATCGGCATCTCGTGCATCGCACCGGCGTACACCCTGACGGCCTCCCTCGGCCCGACGGTCGCGGCCGTCGGCACCCAGATGCCGGGCATCTTCCTGGTCGGGTTCATCCCCATGCTGCTGGTGGCGCTCGGCTACCGCGAGCTCAACAACGCCATGCCGGATGCCGGCACCTCCTTCACGTGGGCCACCCGCGCCTTCGGGCCGTGGCTCGGCTGGATGGGCGGCTGGGGCCTGATCGTCGCTACGGTGGTCGTGCTCTCCAACCTCGCCGGGGTCGCCGTCGACTTCTTCTATCTGATGCTCGCCCAGCTTCTCGGCAACCCGAGCCTCGCCGACCTGACCAACAATGTTGTGATCAACGTGCTCACCTGTCTGGTGTTCATGGTGGCGGCCTGTTATGTCTCGTACCGCGGCATGGAGACCACGAAGGCCGTGCAGTACGTGCTCGTGGCCTTCCAGCTGATCGTGCTGGTCTGGTTCAGCGTCGCCGCCCTGCTGCAGGTCGCAGAAGGCACCGCCTTCGATGCCCTTGCGTTCAGCGCCGACTGGTTCAACCCGTTCCTCGCCCCGTCGTTCTCGGCCTTCGCGGCCGGGGTCTCGCTCTCGATCTTCATCTTCTGGGGCTGGGACGTCACCCTGACCATGAACGAGGAGACCAAGAACCCGAAGACAACCCCCGGGCGTGCGGCGACGTTGACCGTGGGCATCATCTTCGCGCTCTACATCCTCGTGGCGGTCGCCGCCCTGATGTTCTCCGGCATCGGCGCCGGCGAATTCGGGCTCGGCAATGAGGAGATCCAGGGCAACGTGTTCGCCGCCCTCGCCGGACCGGTGATGGGTCCCTTCGCCATCCTGATGTCGCTGGCCGTGTTGTCCAGCTCGGCCGCGTCGCTGCAGTCGACCTTCGTCGGGCCGGCACGCACCATGCTCTCGATGGGCCACTACAAAGCGTTCCCGAAGCGGTTCGCCTCAATCAGCCCGCGCTACAAATCCCCGGCCTTCGCCACCGTGATGGCAGGAATCGTGGCCTGGGGCTTCTACGCGATCATGCGCGTACTCAGCACCGATGTGCTCACCGACACGATCCTGACCCTGGGCATGATGATCTGCTTCTACTACGGGGTCACCGCGTCTGCCTGCGTCTGGTACTTCCGCGACTCGCTGAGCGGGCCCCGTGCCATCCTGCTCAAATTCCTGGCGCCGCTGATCGGCGGGGTCATCCTGCTGGTCATCTTCGCAACCACGCTCTACGACAGCATGAACCCCGACTACGGCAGCGGATCGAACATCGGTGGGGTCGGGCTCGTTTTCATCCTCGCGATGGTGCTGTTCATCGGCGGCATCGTGCTGATGCTGATCCAGCGCAGCATCAACCCGGCCTTCTTCCAGGGAAAGACGTTGACGAAGGGGTCCTCGAAGGAACACGGGCACGTCGAGTAGCCCCCTGATGCGCCCGGCCGGGCCTGCCACGGCCGGGCCTGCCACGGCCGGGCACGGCAGTGCCGGACCGTGGAAGAATGGTTTCCGCCATGGCCCACACGTTCAGCTCCCACGACATCGCGCTCCTTGTGGGCAGCCAGGCGTTCTCACGCGGCGAACGCTACGCCCGCAACGGCCACGTTGAGGCCGAGACCTGGTTCGGCTCGAACACCCAGCTCTTCGGCATGGTGCGCGGTTCTCACCCGACGCCGTATTCGGTGACCGTCTCGTTCACCCTTGATTCCACCGGCGCCGCGGTGCGGGCATCCGGCGTCTGCACCTGCCCGATGAAGCGCAACTGCAAGCATGTCGCCGCGCTGCTGATCGAGAGCCAGGGCGGCGCCGTGGGCCGCAGCCTCGGTGGAATGCCGGGTGCCCACGCCACCACCCTGGGCCGCGAGCCCGGCTCGGCCGTCGGCACCGCCGAGTTCTCCGCACGGCAAGCGTGGCGAAGTGCGCTGGCTCCTCTGGCGCGACCGGATGCCGCGCCGTCCGCAGACACCCGCCTCGCCCTCCAGTTCCAGCTTCTCGCTCCCGAGCACGGGCGTTTCGCCAGTCAGCCGGGGCTGCGCCGGCTGGCGGCGCGGCCCGTGATGATGGGCAAGCAGGGCAAGTGGATCCGGGGCAGCGTCACCTGGGAGAACCTGACCACCGACGGGTCGCTCGATCGTGGCCAGCTGCGGGTGCTCTCGGCGCTCTACGCGCTGCAGTTCGCGGCGCGCCCGTACTACGCCACCTCCACCCAGTGGATTCCGGTCGACGCTTTCCCCGACCGAGCGCTCTGGGATCTGCTCGACGACGCGGCGAACGCCGGGCTCCGCCTGGTCTCCGCCACGGCGCAGCAGGATCCCGTGCTCGTCTCGCCCGTTCCTGCGTGCCTCGAGCTGGACATCCGTCGTGTGTCCGACGGCCTCACCCTGCGTCCCCTCCTGCTGCTGGGCGACGAGCCGCAGGCGCGCGGCACATTCGGGTTCATCGGCAACCCCGCCCACGGCGTCTACACCTGGGCGGGCCGGTCTGGCAGTGACTCCCCGCAGATCACCCTCGCCCCGCTGTCAGGCGAGATCAGCCGGGAGCTGCGGGCCATGGCGGCCTCCGACACCATCGCGGTGCCCGGCACGGACGAGGCCGACTTCCTGGCCGAGTTCTACCCGTTCCTTCGACACCGGGTCACCGTGACCAGCCGGGACGAGTCGTTCGCCCTGCCCGAGACCCCGCAGCCCGTGCTGGCCCTGACCGTCACGCACCAGATGGATGCCCGCATCACCCTGCACTGGGCGTGGCACTACCCGGAATACCACCAGCCACTCCGCCCGGTGCCGGACGATGGCAGGTTTCGCGACGGCACCCGGGAGGGGCGGATCCTGCAGGACGTGCAGGCGCTCCTCACCTCCGTGCCGGCCCTGGTAGGGCAGCAGAGCGGCCTGCCGGTACTCATCGAGCGCGCCACCCTCACCGGCACCGCCATGCTCGGCTTCCTCGACTCCGTGGTGCCGACCCTGGCGGCCGCAGACCACGTCACCGTGCTGATCGCCGGCGATGCCCCCGACTACCGCCAGGCCGACGAGGCGCCGGTGATCACCGTGGGCACCATCGAACGCCCGGATGACCGGGACTGGTTCGACCTGCAGGTAGCCGTCAGCATCGACGGCGAGGAGATCCCGTTCGACAGCCTGTTCCGGGCCTTGGCGGTCGGTCAGCAGCTGATGATCCTGCCCAGCGGCACCTGGTTCAACCTCGACCGCCCCGAACTGTACACGCTCCGCCGGCTGATCGAGGAGGCCCGAGGGCTGCAGGACGTCGGCGCCGGGTCCCTGGGGATCAGCCCGTTCCAGGCCGACCTCTGGGAGGAGCTGCAGTCCCTCGGGGTCGTCGGCGGCCAGGCGACCGCGTGGCGCGACACCGTGTCCGGGCTCACCGACGTCGCCCAGATTCCGGAACAGCCTCTGCCGGCCGGGGTCGACGCCACCCTGCGCGGCTACCAGCAGGCCGGTTTCGAGTGGTTGAGCTTTCTCTACGACCATCAACTGGGCGGCATCCTCGCCGACGACATGGGCCTCGGCAAGACCCTGCAGGCCATCGCCCTGATGGAACGCGTGCGGGAGCAGCCGGGGCAGAGCGCGCCGTTCCTGGTCGTGGCACCCACCAGCGTGGTCTCCAACTGGGCGGCCGAGTGCGCCCGGTTCGCGCCCGGCCTGCGGGTGGCCGCGATCACCGAGACCTCCGGCAAGCGCAGCAGCACCCTGGCCTCGCTGCACGGCGGCGCGGACGTCGTCGTCACCTCGTACACGCTTTTCCGGCTGGACTTCGGCGACTACGAGGCCCTGGCCTGGTCCGGGCTACTGCTCGACGAAGCCCAGTTCGTCAAGAACCGCAAGTCCCGCGCCCACCAGTGCGCCCGCCGCCTGGCCACCCCGTTCAAGCTCGCGATCACGGGCACGCCGCTGGAGAACAACCTGATGGAGTTCTGGTCGCTGCTCTCGATCACGGCACCGGGACTGTTCCCCAGCCCCGGCCGCTTCGGCGACTACTACCAGAAACCGATCGAGAAGGATGCCGACGGCGACCGGCTCGACCAGCTGCGCCGCCGCATCCGCCCGTTCATGCTGCGCCGCACGAAGGAGCAGGTGGCCGGCGACCTGCCCACCAAGCAGGAGCAGGTGCTTGAGCTGACGCTGCACCCGAAGCACCGCGCGGTCTACGACACCCACCTGCAGCGGGAACGGCAGAAGGTGCTCGGCCTGATCGACGACATGAACTCCAACCGGTTCGAGATCTTCCGCTCGCTCACCATGCTGCGCCAACTCAGCCTCGATGCCAGCCTCTACGATACGAAGTACGACGGCATCCCGTCGACCAAGCTCGACGTGCTCCTCGAACTGCTGGAGGACGTCGTCGCCGGCGGGCACCGCACCCTCATCTTCAGCCAGTTCACAAAGTACCTGGGCAAGGCCCGCGCACGCCTCGACGACGCGGGCATCAGCTATTCCTACCTCGACGGCAAGACCCGCAACCGGGCGCAGGTAATCGAGAGCTTCAAGACCGGCGACAATTCGGTCTTCCTGATCAGCCTCAAGGCCGGCGGGTTCGGCCTGAACCTGACCGAGGCCGACTACGCCATCCTGCTCGACCCGTGGTGGAACCCGGCCACCGAGGCGCAGGCCGTGGATCGCATGCACCGGATCGGCCAGACGAAGAACGTCTTCGTCTACCGCCTGGTCTCCCGGGACACGATCGAGGAAAAGGTGATGGCCCTCAAGGCCACGAAGGCCCGCCTCTTCGAGAGCGTGATGACGGATGGCGCCGCGCGCGGGACCGCCCTGACGGCCGCCGACATCCGTGAGCTGCTCGCTTAGCCCTCGCACCGGTACCCGCCCGCTGAGTCGCCCGCGCTGTCGCCCGCACGAGTGCCCGCCCCGGGCACGCGAGTAGGCTTTCCGCTGCCGGTCACGAGACCGCCGTCCCAAGCAAGAGGTAACCCATGCCGCAGCACCGCCCGTTCGCTCCCGCCGAATCCACCGTGATCGGAGCCGAGGGCTGGCCGGCCGGGCTGGTCGCCGCCGTGCGCGCGTCGACCGAGGCGGCGGCACGCGCCACCCGCCCTTGGGTGGGTCGCGGGGACAAGTTCGCCGCCGACCAGGCGGCCGTCGCCGCCATGCGTGCCGTTCTCCTGGTCGCACCTTTTCGCGGAACCGTCGTGATCGGCGAGGGAGAGAAGGACCAGGCCCCCATGCTTGCCAACGGGGAGCAACTCGGCACGGGGAACGGACCGGACTGCGACATCGCAGTCGATCCGCTCGACGGCACGACCCTCGCCGCCCGGAACCTGCCCGGGGCGGTGTGCGTGATCGCCATCTCCCCCCGAGGCACGATGTTCGATCCCGCCGGTGTCTTCTACATGGAGAAACTCATCTCCGGCCCAGCCGGCCATGGCGTGCTCGACCTGCACGCCTCCGCCACCCGCAACCTCCGTGCGTTCTCGCTCGCCAGCGGCATCCCCGAGACCGCGCTCACCGTCGCTGTGCTCGACAAACCGCGCCACGGCGAACTCATCCGCGAACTCGAGTGCGCCGGAGCGCGCGTGCTCCGCACGGCCGAGGGTGACATCTCCACGGCCATCGCCGCCGCATCGACGGATGCCACGGTCGACCTCTCGATGGGTATCGGCGGTACCCCGGAAGGCGTCATCGCAGCCTGCGCCGTGCGCGCCCTCGGCGGCGTGATGCTCGGGCGGATGGCCCCGCAGAGCGAGCCCGAAGAGCGCGGCGCCCGGGCTGCGGGCCTCGACCTCGCCCGCATCTACGACGCAGCAGACCTGGTGGCGAGCAAGCACGTGCTTTTCGCGTCGTCCCCGGTCACCTGAGCCACCGCGCTCTGTTCCACAAGTCGAGCCGCCCGAGATTCGACCCGGTCGAGACCCGATTCATCTCACGACCTCGGCCCGAGGCAGAATAGAACGGTGAGTGCCACAACTACCTTCGCCCTGATCCGCCACGGCCAGACCGACTGGAATGCCGCTTTGCGTATCCAGGGTCACTCCGACATCCCGCTCAATGACACCGGGCGTGGCCAGGCAGCGGATGCCGTCGGCCACCTGGCCGCAGAGGAGTGGGACTTCGTTGTCTCCTCACCGCTCAGCCGCGCAGCCGAGACGGCCGATCTCATCGCCGAGGGCCTCGGCCTGACCGTCACCGGTCGCATCCCTGGGATCGTGGAACGCAACTACGGTCCCGCCGAGGGACTGGGCGCAGGCCCCGAGCTGGACGCGCTCCGCGTCCCCGGCGGTCCCACCGGAATCGGCGGCTTCCACGGCGCCGAAACCGAGGCCAGCGTCGCCGACCGCGGGGTCGAGGCCCTGCAACTGCTCGCCCGCGACCACCCGGGGGCTCGCATCATCGTCGTCAGCCACGGGACGCTGATCCGACTGACGCTGATGCGGGCGCTCGAGAAGCCCGTCGACACGATCAGGAACGCCTCCCTCAACGTCGTCGTCCATGACCAGGTCGGCTGGACCCTCGACATCCTCAACGGCGAGCCCGTCCCCTCCGACAACCTCCTCCTCCCCACCAACTAGCAGCCGCCGGGCCCGCAGCCCGCATGACTGCTCCCGGAACGGGTCCACTCGCCCGCGCTTGACGACGGCAGGCCCCCTCGCGGGGTGGCCCTCTGTCGTTGGTGCAGGTGTGCACCCTCGCACCAGGACCCGTGTGTGTGTGGCTAACTCAGGAGATCCATTGCCCGCCGTGACCGGCTGCCGCGGATCGGTGCGGCACGGGTGCGGATGCCCGGCGCGGCCTGGTTGGATCTCCTGAGTTGGCCACGACCGCTACCGG
>NZ_SOGD01000022.1:0-148120 GCF_004402345.1 Cryobacterium sp. TMT2-15-1
CCAGTGCGGCGGCCACGCCGGCCGTGGCGGGCCGCCCGAGCCGTGCCGAGGCCGATCGGGCCGGCGGCCCGGGCGCGGGAGGCGTCGGCGACGTCGGAAGTGAGGACGAGGAAACGTCGCGGCTGGCCATGTCGCCAGCCTAGATTTGCGGCCTGTGAGTCCTCCGCAATGGCCCGTGACGGCCGCGGTGATCGGACATATCGTCCCTGTGTTCACGCTCAGCCGGAGGAGAGACCCTGCTCGGTTCCGACCCGGCCGCCGGGCGCGGAGCGGATGCCCAGTGGAATAGGGCAGGATCGAAGGATCATGGCAACTCTCACCGCCCTCCCGCATGTCACCGATCCCGATGTGCTGTTCGAGGCCTTCGAAACGTGGGCGGGGGAGCAGGGTCTGTCCCTGTATCCCGCGCAGGAAGAGGCCCTGATCGAGATCGTCTCCGGGGCGAACCTGATCCTCAGCACCCCGACCGGCACCGGTAAGTCCCTGGTCGCCGTCGGTGCGCACTTCGCCGCGCTCTCGGCCGGCAAGCGCACCTTCTACACGGCGCCGATCAAGGCCCTCGTCAGCGAAAAGTTCTTCGCGCTGGTGGAGATCTTCGGCGCCGAGAACGTGGGCATGATGACGGGGGATTCCTCGGTCAACTCCGACGCCCCGATCATCTGCTGCACGGCGGAGATCCTGGCCAACCTCGCCCTGAGAAACGGTGCGGACACTCCTGTGGACCAGGTCGTGATGGACGAGTTCCACTTCTACGGCGACCCCGACCGCGGCTGGGCCTGGCAGGTGCCGCTGCTGCTCCTGCCCGGGGTGCAGTTCATCCTCATGTCGGCGACCCTCGGCGACGTCACGTTCATCGCCGACGACCTCTCGCGCCGCACCCGTCGGACCACCGCGGTCGTCACGGGCGTGGAGCGCCCGGTGCCGCTGCACTACTACTACGAGACCACGCCCGTGCACGAAACGGTGGAGGAGCTACTGAAGACCGGGCAGGCTCCGATCTACATCGTGCACTTCGCCCAGGCGGCCGCGCTCGAACGGGCTCAGGCCCTCAGCAGCGTCAAGGTCGCCACCAAGGAACAGAAGGAGGCGATCGCTGAGCTGATCGGCGAGTTCCGCTTCACCACGAGCTTCGGCAAGACCCTGTCCCGGCTGATCCGGATGGGCATTGGCGTGCACCACGCCGGTATGCTGCCCAAGTACCGCCGCCTGGTCGAGCAGCTCGCCCAGCGCGGCCTGCTCCGCGTAATCTGCGGCACCGACACCCTCGGCGTGGGCATCAACGTGCCGATCCGCACCGTGCTCTTCACCGCACTCACCAAGTACGATGGCGTCAAGATGCGCCAGCTGAACGCCCGCGAATTCCACCAGATCGCGGGCCGCGCGGGCCGGGCCGGCTATGACACGGCCGGCACCGTCGTCATCCAGGCGCCCGACCACGAAACCGACAACCTCAAGGCCATCGAGAAGGCCGGCGACGACCCTAAGAAGAAGCGCAAGATCATCCGCAAGAAGGCGCCCGAGGGCTTCGTGTCCTGGGGTGAGCCCTCGTTCCAGCGGCTTGTGGCGGCCGAGCCGGAAACGATGCACTCGAGCATGCAGATGACCGCGGCGATGCTGATCAACGTCATCGGGCGCGGCGGCGACGCGTTCACCCACGTCCACGACCTGATCTTCGACAACCACGAACCCTGGAATCGCCAGCTCGCGCACGCCCGGCGTGCCCTCGGGATCTACAAGACCTTGCGCGCGGCAGGGATCGTGGAGCAAAGCGCGGCCGGGGACATCCGTCTCACCGTCGACCTGCAGCCCAACTTCGCCCTCAACCAGCCACTGTCGCCGTTCGCGCTCGCCGCGTTCGACCTGCTCGACGCCGACCCCGATGTGGCCGGCCCCGGCAGCGGCCACTACGCCCTCGACATGATCTCCATCGTCGAGGCCACCCTCGACAACCCGCGCCCGGTGCTGATGGGCCAGCAGTTCGCGGCCCGCGGCGAGGCCGTGAACGCCATGAAACGCGAGGGCATCGAATACGACGAGCGGATGGCGCTGCTCGAGGAGATCACCTGGCCGAAGCCGCTCGAGGAGTTGCTGCACGTCACCTTCACCACCTACAAGGAATCCCAGCCGTGGATCGCCGACTTCGAGCTCAGCCCGAAGACGGTCGTGCGGGACATGTACGAGCGGGCCATGTCCTTCGGTGAGTTCGTGGCCTTCTACAAGCTCGCCCGCAGCGAGGGCGTCGTGCTCCGCTATCTCTCGGATGCGTACCGGGCCGCCCGGCAAACCATCCCCGACGACGCCAAGACGGAAGACCTGCTCGACCTGATCGAGTGGCTGGGCGAGCTGGTGCGCCAGGTCGACTCGAGCCTGCTCGACGAGTGGGAGGAACTCATCCACCCGGACCTCGCCGTGCACTCGGATGCTGCCCAGTCGGTGCTGCCGCCCGCGCCCCGCCGCCTGACCACCAATACCCGCGCGTTCCGCATCCTGGTGCGCAACGAGCTCTTCCGCCGGGTGCAGCTGGCCGCGCTCGAGAACTACGACGCGCTGGGCGAGCTCGACCGGGAACACGGTTTCCACACGGATGCCTGGGTCGATGCCATGGACGGCTACTTCGCCGAGCACGACGAGCTGCTGACCGGGGCGAATGCGCGCAGCGCGGACCTGATCATCTTCGACGAGGGCGCATCCGTCTGGACCGTGCGGCAGATATTCGACGACCCGGCGGGGGACCACGATTGGGGCATCAGCGCCACGGTCGACCTGGCCGACTCCGACGAGCTGGGCGCCGCCGTCGTGCGCGTCACCGGCGTCGACCGGCTGTAGCGGGCCGGGCGGAGGCCGCACCGGGAGTACCGTGGGAGCATGACGCAGTCGCCAGCATCCGTCGCCCCAATCCGCACCGGACTGATCGGGTTCGGCACGTCCGGACGCGTGTTCCACAGCCCGCTCCTCGCCGCGAACCCCGAGTTCTCGCTCGACCTGATCGTCACCCGCGACCCCGTGCGGCGAGAGCAGGCCGGTGAGCGTCACCCGGGGGCGCGCCTGATGTCGACCGCCGAGGACCTGTTCGCCGCCGCGGACGACCTGGACCTGGTCGTGATCGGCTCACCGTCGGGCACGCACGTCGAACTCGCCCACGCCGCCCTCGACGCCGGGCTCGCCGTGGTCGTCGACAAGCCCTTCTCGGTGACGGCCCGGGACGGCCGCGGCTTGATCGAGAAGGCTGTGAGCCTCGGCCTGCCGCTCACCGTGTTCCAGAATCGGCGCTGGGACGGCGATTTCCTCACCCTGCGCGGCCTAGTCGCCGCGGGGGCGCTGGGCGATGTGCGCCGGTTCGAGTCCCGGTTCGAATGGTGGAAGCCGGAGCAGACCAAGTCGTGGAAGGTCGGCGCGACCATCCAACAGGGCGGCGGGGTGCTCTTCGACCTCGGCGCCCACCTGATCGACCAGGCCCTGCAACTGTTCGGCCCGGTCGACGACGTCTACGCGGAGACCCTCATTCGACGCCCGGGTGGGGCCGCCGACGACGACACCTTCGTGGCGCTGCACCACGGGTCGGGGGTGCGCTCGCACCTGTGGATGAACGGGATCGCCGCCCAGGTCGGCCCGCGCTTCCACGTCCTCGGCTCCGAGGCGGGCTACACCAAGTGGGGCCTCGACGGACAGGAGACCGCCCTCGGGGCGGGTGCCCGACCGACCGACCCGGGTTTCGGCGTCGACCCGGAGTCCGCCTGGGGCGTGCTCGGACGGGACGGCGCGCTGACCCGGGTGCCGACCGAGCGCGGCAACTATGCGGCGTTCTACACCGGTCTGGCCGACGCGATCCTGCGTGGGGCGCCGATCCCGGTCGACCCGCGGGACTCGCTGCGCACGATCACCCTGATCGAGCGCATCAACCTGCTGACGCACTAAGGCACATGCGTCCCGGCCCCGCCGTTACGGCGGCCACAATCTCCGTCGAATTCGTACCGGAGCCGTAGCGAGACGCTGGGAACGTACCCCCGAGCGCGCTACCCGGTGGTTGTCCAGTCGAGGTTGATCACGTCCCGGATGTAGATATTCTCACCGAGACCCGACACCGACGGATTCATGCGCAACAGCTGCTGCACCGGTAGGTCGAAGCGCTGCGCGATGGCGAAGAAGTCGTCGCCCTCCAGCACGGAGTAGCTGGTCGGGGCGCCCGCACCATCGG
Source organism: Cryobacterium sp. TMT2-15-1 (assembly GCF_004402345.1). NCBI lineage: Bacteria > Bacillati > Actinomycetota > Actinomycetes > Micrococcales > Microbacteriaceae > Cryobacterium > Cryobacterium sp. TMT2-15-1. The sequence goes on from NZ_SOGD01000022.1 coordinate 4,196, forward strand.
TGACCGGGGCGCCGGTGGCCCCCGTACTGGCGCCAAGGTCGACGGCCGGGCCCTCGGGCAGCGGCTCCACGGGCACGGCATCGGCGTTGGGCGTGATAGTCGGATTCGGCACAACCGGGGCCTCGGGCTCGGGGGGCGGCGTGGGGGTGGGTGTGGGAGTCGCAGTGGGCGTCGGCGTGAAGGTGACCGTCGCGGTGACCACCGGAGCCGGGGCGCCGGCGCACCCGGTGAGGCCGAGCGGGAACAGCAGCATGGCGGCCAGAGCGACCCGCGCCCGGACAGGAGTGGTTGTCGGTCGCGCAGAATTCATCGGATGTCCCCCTCGCAGAAAGTTCCGTTCGTGCCCCCGAGCGGATGCGTCCAGCTTAGGGCGCGAGTGGCGATGTCAGCATTCGATCACGTTGACGGCGAGGCCACCCTCGCTGGTCTCCTTGTACTTGGTCGACATGTCCAGGCCGGTCTGGCGCATGGTTTCGATCACGGCGTCGAGGGAGACGAGGTGCGTGCCGTCGCCGTGCAGGGCCAGTCGGGCCGCCGACACGGCGGTCGACGCGGCGATGGCGTTGCGCTCGATGCACGGCACCTGCACGAGCCCGCCGACGGGGTCACAGGTGAGGCCCAGGTGGTGCTCCATCGCGATCTCGGCCGCGTTCTCCACCTGCCGCGGCGTGCCGCCGAGAACGGCGCAGAGTGCGCCGGACGCCATGGCGCAAGCAGAGCCGACCTCGGCCTGGCAGCCGCCCTCCGCCCCGGAGATGGAGGCATTGGCCTTCACGAGCGAACCGATGGCGACGGCGGTGAGCAGATAGCGACGGATTCCCGCGGCATCCGCCCCGGGCACGAAGCGCAGATAGTAGTGGCCGACTGCGGGGATGATGCCGGCCGCGCCGTTGGTGGGGGCGGTGACCACGCGGCCGCCGGAGGCGTTCTCCTCGTTGACGGCGAGGGCGAATGCATGCAGCCATTCGGTCGAGGTGTCGCGTTCACGCAACGGCAGCCGGTCATATTCCTCTAGCTGCATGCGCACGGCCGCCGCGCGGCGCTTGACCTGAAGGCCGCCGGGGAGGGTTCCGGTGGCCGCGAGCCCGGACTCCACGCAGTCGCTCATGGCGTTCCAAATTGCGTCGAGGCCGACGTCGAGCGTCTCGGTCCCGTGGATCGCCTCCTCGTTGGCGCGGGCGATGTCGCAGATGGCGACGGCGTAGAGGTCGCAGAGGGCGAGGAGTTCGGCGCTGGAGGAGTACTGCCGCGGCTGTGGCACGGCACTGCTCGGACCGATCGGGTCGCCGTCGCGCCGGATGAAGCCGCCACCGATCGAGTACCAGGTCTCCTCGAGCAGGGGGACGGCGTCGTGCCCCCAGGCCGTGAGGGTCAGCGCGTTGGGGTGGCCGGGCAGCCGGGTGCGCGCCTCGAAGGCCACGTCGTCCTTTCGCACGGGGATGGCATGGCTGCCGCCGAGCATCAGCACGGCGTCGTCGGCCAGGCCGGACCAGGCGGAGCGCACGTCATCCGGGTCGCAGGTCTCGGGGCGGAGCCCGGAGAGGCCGGCCAGGACTGCGTCGGGCGTGCCGTGGCCGAGTCCGGTCGAGCCGAGCGAGCCGTAGAGCGAGCAGCCGATTCGGGCCACGTCGGCGAGTAGTCCGGCATCGCGAAGGTGGTCCGCGAAGGTGAGCGCCGCCCGCATCGGGCCCACCGTGTGGGAGCTGGAGGGGCCGATGCCGATGGAGAAGAGGTCGAGTGCCGACACATACGCAGTCATCCGACCATCGTAACCGTGCCGGGGTTTCACCCCGGGGACGGATCAGCGGATGGTTTTGCGCGCCGTGATCTGGCCGGTGTCGAACCCGAGGAGGTGCAGCCCGCCGTGGAACCGGGCGTGCTCGATCTTGATGCAGCGGTCCATCACCACGGTGAGTCCCTGCGATTCGCCGTATTCGGCGGCCTCCTGGTTCCAGATGCCCAGCTGCACCCAGACGGTGGGCACCCCGATTGCGAGCACCTCGTCGATCACGGCCGGGATGTCGCCGGCGCGACGGAACACGTCGACGATGTCGGGCACCTCGGGCAGCGACGCGAGGTCCGGGTAGGCCGTCTCGCCGAGGATGGTCTTCGCGTTCGGGTTGACGAAGTAGACCCGGTAGTCGCTCGACTGCTTCAGGTAGGTACCGACGAAATAACTGGAGCGGGCCGGATTCGGCGACGCGCCGACGATGGCGATGGACTTCGCCGCCCGCAGGATCTTCAGCCGGGCCTTGGCGTCGGGACCCACCCAGGTGCGCTGGGATTTCAGCAGCTTCGCGAGGGGGGAACCGGTGGGCACTGAGCAACTGAGCCCATTGGCGAGGTGCACGGTGTCGTGCGCGGTAGCATCCGTGACCGGTGCGGCGTCGCTGTCGGGGGTGGCGCCGGGGGCGGCGTCGATGTTCACGTGGTGCTCGCTCATCTGGTCCCCGCAATCCGGCCAAGGGCCTGGTCGAGGTCGTAGATGATGTCCTCGACGTCTTCGATGCCCACGCTGATGCGGACCAGGCCGGGCAACACGCCGGCGTCGGCGAGCTGGGTCTCGTTCAGCTGAGCATGGGTGGTGGAGGCCGGGTGGATGACCAGGGTCTTGGCGTCGCCGATGTTGGCGAGGTGGCTGGCCAGGTCGACCGATTCGATGAAGGTTCGCCCGGCGTCACGGCCGCCCTTCACGCCGAAGCTGAAGACCGATCCGGGGCCCTTCGGCAGGTATTTGAGGCCGCGGTCGTAGTGCGGGTGGGCCGGCAGCCCGGCCCAGTTGACGTACTCGATCCGGGGATCGGCGTCGAGCCACTCGGCCACCGCGCGCGCGTTGTCCACGTGCGCCTGCATCCGGAACGGCAGTGTCTCGACGCCCTGGGCGAGCAGAAACGCGGAGTGCGGGGAGAGGGCCGGGCCGATGTCGCGCAGCTGCTCGGCGCGCAGGCGGGTGAGGAACGCGTACTCGCCGAAGTTGCCGGCCCACTCGAGACCGCCGTAGCTGGGCACCGGCTGGCCGAACAGCGGGAACTTGTCGCTGTGCCAGTCGAAGCGTCCACTCTCGACGACGACGCCGCCGAGAGTGGTGCCGTGCCCGCCGAGGAACTTGGTGGCGGAGTGGATCACGATATCGGCGCCCCATTCGATCGGCCGGGTCAGGTAGGGCGTGGCGATGGTCGAGTCGATCACCAGGGGGATCCCGGCCGCGTGGGCGACGGCGGCGAGACCCTCGATGTCGGCGACCTCGCCGGAGGGGTTGGCCACCGTCTCGGCGAAGATCAGCTTGGTTTTCTCGGTGATCGCGGCGGCGTAGTCGGCCGCGTCGGCGCTGCGCACGAACGTCGTCTCGACCCCGAACCGGCGCAGCGTCACGTCGAGCTGGGTGATCGAGCCGCCGTAGAGGTTGGCACTGGAGACGATGTGGTCTCCCGAGCCGGCGAGGCTGGCGAAGGTGATGTACTGCGCGGACAGGCCGCTGGCGGTGGCGACGGCGCCCAGCCCGCCCTCGAGGCTGGCCACGCGCTCCTCGAAGGCCGCCACGGTCGGGTTCGCGAGACGGGAGTAGACGTTACCGTACTTCTGCAGGGCGAAGCGGGCGGCGGCATCCGACGCGTCATCGAAGACGAATGCGCTGGTCTGGTAGATCGGCAGGGCCCGCGCGCCGGTGACGGCGTCGGGGATGTTCCCAGCGTGGATTGCCCGGGTCTTGAAACCGTACTCGCGATCAGCCATGGCCTTACGTTAGCGATGATCGCCGGGGAGACGGGACACGGGCGTAACAGTGCGAAACGGATGCCGACTCGCGGCCGCCCCGGTGCCCGCGCCTGCCGCCCGGTCGGGCAGGATAAGGGCATGGAAGAGCGCGTGGAGACGGTCGTCATCGGCGGCGGGGCAATGGGGTCGGCGACGGCCTGGCAGCTGGCGCGGCGGGGCCGGCCGGTCACCGTGCTGGAGCGGTTCACGCCCGGGCACCTCAACGGTGCCTCGCACGGCGCCTCCCGCAATTTCAACACCGCCTACGCCGAACCGACCTACGTGGCGATGCTTGCCGAGGCGTTGTCGCTCTGGCGCGAGCTGGAAGCCGAGACGCAGAGCACACTCCTGAGTCAGGTCGGCGTCGTCAATCACGGGGCGAATCCGTCGTTCGACCGAGTGGCGGCAATGCTGGCCCGGGTGGGCCTTTGCGCCGAGTTCCTCACGCCGGAGGCCGCAGCCGAACGCTGGCCGGGAATCCGCTTCGACGGCCGGGTGCTGTTCGCCCCCGACGCCGGCCGGGTGAACGCGGATGCCGCGGTGACCGCCCTGCAGACCGCCGCGGCCACCGCCGGGGCCGACGTGCGGCACGGCATCCGCGTGCAGCGCCTGGAGGTGCAGGGCGACGACCGGGTGCGGGTGACCCACGAGGCCGGCACGATCATCGCCCGCCGCGCCGTCGTCACGGTCGGCGCGTGGACCAGCGCACTGCTGGCCGGGGTGATTCCGATTCCGCGCCTCACGGTGACGCAGGAGCAGCCGGCGCACTTCGCCTTGCGCGACGCCTCCCCGGCCGCCGCCGCACACGCCGAGACCGAGTGGCCCGGCTTCAACCATGCGCCCGCCTGGTCCGACCCGCGCTACGGATACTGGTACTCGCCGGTCTATGGCATGTACACGCCCGGCCAGGGGATCAAGGCAGGCTGGCACGGCGTGGGTCCCGGCACCGACCCCGATGCGCGCAGCTTCCAGCCCGAGCCCGTTCAGCTGGCTGCCCTGGCACGCTATGTGCGCGAATGGCTGCCCGGCGCAGACCCCGACACGCTCGACCCGGTCAGTTGCACCTACACGACCACGGCCGACGAGGACTTCGTGCTCGACCGGGTGGGCCCCGTGATTGTGGGGGCCGGCTTCAGCGGCCACGGCTTCAAGTTCACGCCGACGGTCGGGCGCATCCTCGCCGACCTGACCACGGGCACCGCAGCCGCTCCGCCGCGGTTCGCCCTGCACCGGGCGCCGAACGCCGCGGCCGGGGGCTGGCTCTCCCGCCGCTGAGCGCCACCGCGCTGATCGGCGTCGAATTCGTTCGGGACGAAGCCGCGGACACCGGCTCAGGGCAGCTGCACGGCGGCGAAGGCGAGGGTGGCGATCAGCGTCCAGGAGGTCAGCCCCACGAGGAGGGCCCTGCCTCCGGTGCGCAGGATGGAACCGAGGTTCACGGCGGCGCCGAGCCCGAAGAGCGCGGCCGCGAGCAGGTAGGTCTGCACGGTGTCCGCGCCGGCCAGCACGGTGTCCGGCAGCGGGACGAACGTGCGCACGAGAACGGCGGCCAGGAAACCGGCCACGAACAGGGGCACGAGCGGTGGGCGGGACGCGGGGGCATCCGTCACCGTGGCGACGCGCGTCTCGCGGCGGCGCTCGCCGACGGCGACGACGGCGACGATCGGCGCGAGTAGCAGCACCCGGGTGAGCTTCACGACGACGGCCACGGCCAACGCGGCGGGCCCGGCGATCTGCGCGGTCGCGACGACCTGGCCGACGTCGTGCACGCCGGCGCCGACCCAGTGCCCGAACTGCAGATCGGTCAGACCGAGCGGATGCCACAGCACCGGCAGCACCGCGATGGCCAGCGTGCCGCAGAGGGTGACCAGGGCGATCGGGGTGGCGGTGTCGACATCCTTCGCCTTGACCACCCCGCTCATCGCGCCGATCGCGGACGCCCCGCAGATGGAGAAGCCGGTGGCGATCAGGATCGGTTGGCGGCCGGGCAGGCGAACCGCGCGCCCGAGCCAGTAGGTGCCGACGAAGGTGATCAGCACGATCAGGACGGTGGTCATGATTGTCACCCAGCCCAGGCCCAGAATGTCCACCAGGCTCAGCTTCAGGCCGAGCAGCACGATGCCGATGCGCATGAACCGGGTGGCCGCGAGCTTCAGGCCCGGGGAAAGGACTCCCGTCAACGCACGGTGGGCGACCGGGAGATTACCGGCGACGATTCCGAAGGTGACAGCGAGCGTGAGCAGCGGCAGGGCGGGGAAGACCGCGTGTACGATTCCGGCGAGCAGCGCGGCCGCGGCCGCGACCAGCACACCGGGCAGCCACATGCCATCGAGTTTACGGCCAGCTTTGCCTGCGGCGGGCCTGCTACCCGTAGCCGATCCATGAGAAAAGCCCCTCTCCCGCACGGGGACAGGGGCTGTGCTCACGGCTTGTCGGGGTGCGTCAGCCGATCTACCGGTGGTGGAAACGGGCGACCATCGGGCAGTCGAACGGGTCGCGAGCGCCGAGTCCGACCTTGTTCAGGTATGCGATGACGATGCCGTAGGACTCGAAGAGAGACGTCTCCGTGTAAAGGATGTCGTGCGTCTTGCAGTATTCCTTGGTGATCTCCTGGGCCTTGCGCAGGTGCGGCCGGGCCATGTTCGGGAACAGGTGATGCTCGACCTGGTAGTTGAGCCCGCCCATGAACGTGTCCATGAACGTGCCGCCGCGGATGTTTCGGGAGGTGAGCACCTGCCGGCGAAGGAAGTCCACTTTGCTCTCGTGGGGGAGCTGCGGCATGCCCTTGTGGTTCGGCGCGAAGGACGCCCCCATGTAGACACCGAAGACGGCCAGCTGCACGCCGATGAACGCGAACGCCATGCCGACGGGGAGGAAGTAGAAAATCGCGGCGACGTAGAGCACGATGCGGGTGGACAGCATACTGATCTCGAGCCAGCGCTTGTCCACCTTCTTCTTGCCGAAGACGGTTTTGAAACCCTGCACGTGCAGGTTGAACCCCTCGGCCATCAGGAGCGGGAAGAAGAGATAGCCCTGCTTGCGGGTGACGAACGAGCCGAGCCAGCTGACCTTCGCTGCGTCCTCTTCCCGGAAGACGATGAAGTCGGGGGCGATGTCCGGGTCCTTGCCGATGACGTTCGGATTAGCGTGGTGACGACTGTGCTTGTTCATCCACCAGGCGTAGCTGATGCCGACGAACAGGTTGGCGAGGATGCGCCCGGCGCGGTCATTCGCGCGGCCGCCCTCGAACACTTGGCGGTGCGACGCCTCGTGGGCGAGGAACGCGTACTGGGTGAGGATGATGCCGAGCACGCCCGCGACGATGAGCTGGTACCAGCTGTCGCCGAGCAGCACGAACGCGGTCCCGGTTCCCAGGGTGGCGAGCACCAGCATGGCGAAGACGAACCAGTAGAAACCCGTGGCACGCTTCAGCAGGCCAAGGTTGCGCACGGTGTGCAGCAGCGATGAATACTCGGTGGTGGGGTTTTTCGAATCGCCACCCGGGCGGGTCTTGACAATGCGCACCGTGGGTGCGGCAACAGCTTCCGACATGAGGCCTTTGGTTTGTATCCGGACTTCTCAGTCGGTGATAGAGCAAACACTCGTAGAACAGATACTCATATCCTATGGGCCGGACCCCTCGGACACGGGTGCTTTCACACCGCTTTCCCAGTCGCTATATGCCCACAGGGGCATATAGCTGGCTATCAGTTTCCCGGAAAAGCACGTGCAAATCAGCGCCAGCTGGGAAGCCAGATGTGCAGTTGCCAGAACGTAAACGGGGTCTGGATGCCCGTCCAGAGCGGGTAGAAATACGCGCTGAGGAGCGCGGCCGCCACCAGGAAGCCCAGCACGACCCAGCGTGCCCGGGGGAGGAGGAGACCGAGCACGAAGGTGAGGCCGAGGAGCAGATAGGGCTCGAACGCGATCGTGTAGAACTGGAACACCGTGCGGTTCAGATACATCAGCCACGGCAGGTAGCCGGCGACCAGCCCCATCAGGATCAGGCCGACCTGCCACTCGCGGTAGCGCGCCAGCCGGTACACCAGGTAGAAGGTCGCGGCCGTGGCCGCCCACCAGATCAGCGGGTTCGCGATTCCGGTAATCGCCTCGGAGCAGGTGGCGACGTCGCATCCGTTCTCGCCCAGCGCCGATCCGCGGTAGTACATGCTGGTCGGGCGCACCATGAACAGCCAGGTCAACGGGTTCGCCTGATACGGATGCGGCGTGGAGAGCCCCACGTGATAGGTGTAAGCCGCCACCTGGTAGTGCCAGAAGCTTTGCACCGAGTCGGGAATCCAGGCGAGGGCGCCGGTCCACGCGGCCTCCGGCGTAGTGGCCCAGTCGCGGTAGTAGCCTCCCCGGGTGACGAACCAGCCGGTCCAGGCGGCCAGGTAGGTGGCGACGGCTACCGGCACGATCAGCAGGAAGGTCGCCGGCGCCTGCTTGAGTACGGCGGCGCTGAACCAGAACGGAAGCCCGGCACGGCGCCGGGCGAGGGCGTCGACGAGAACAAGGTAGACGCCGAAGGCGGCGAGGAAGTAGATGCCCGACCACTTGACGCTGCAGGCGAGCCCGAAGGCAAGGCCGGCCGCGAGCAGCCAGGGCCGCCGCCACAGGGTCGGACCCCAGCCCGGCTGCCGCCCGGCCTCACGCTCCTGGACCAGGAGAGCAGACAGCCTGATGGCGTGCCGGTCCCGGTCGAGCAGCACAGCGCCGAACCCGAGAAGTGCGAAGAACATCACGGAGTTGTCCAGCAGGGCCACGCGCGACATCACGATGGCGTTGCCGTCGATGGCGAAAAGGAACCCGGCGATCACGGCCAGCACGGTCGACCCGAACAGCTTCTTCGCGATCAACATCAGCAGCACGACCGCCAGCACACCGATCAGGGCGGTGGCGATCCGCCAGCCCCAGCTGTGTTCGGGGCCGACGAGGGCCATACCCAGTGCGATCAGCCACTTGCCGAGCGGCGGATGCACCACGAACGACGGGTCGGACAGGAAGACATCGGTCTGCCCGGCGGCGAAGAGGGCGTCCGCCCCCTCGGGCCAGGTCGACTCATAGCCGAGGTTGTTGAGAGTCCACGCGTCTTTCACATAGAAGGTTTCGTCGAACACCAGCGAGCGCGGCACGCCGAGATTCCAGAGTCGCAGCACCGCCGCGAGCAGGGTCACCGCCAGCGGCCCGGCCCAATGGAAAACGCGGCTTGTCGGGAACACGTGACCATCGTAGTGAGCCGGGGCTGCGAGACTGGGATCATGATCCTCCTGGCTGCCACCCCGATCGGAAACCTGGGCGACGCGTCAACGCGTCTGATCGAGGCGCTCGGCACGATGACGATTATCGCCGCCGAGGACACCCGGGTCACCGTGCACCTGCTCAAGGCCCTGGGCATCGAGAACCGCCCGCGGCTGATCAGCCTGCACGACCACAACGAGCGCGGCAAGGCGGCCGAACTCGTCGAACTCGCCCGCGACACCGACATCCTGGTGCTCAGCGACGCAGGGATGCCGACGGTCTCCGACCCGGGTTTCCACTTGGTGGATGCCGCGGTGGCGGCCGGTGTCGTCGTGTCGGTGTTGCCCGGGCCGTCGGCCGTGCTCGCCGCGCTCGCCGTGTCCGGGCTGCCGACGGACCGGTTCACCTTCGAGGGCTTCCTGCCCCGCAAGCACGGCGACCGGGTCTCGGCCCTCCGCGAGGTGGCCGCGGAGCGGCGCACAATGGTGTTTTTCGAATCGCCCAACCGGCTGGCGGCCTCCCTGACGGATCTGGCTGCGGTGCTCGGGGCCGGGCGCCGCGTCGTGGTCTGCCGTGAGCTGACCAAGTTCTACGAGGAAGTGAAGCGCGGTACCGCGATCGAGCTGGCTGATTGGGCCGCCGGCGGGGTCAAGGGCGAGATCGCCATCGTGGTCGCCGGGGCGGAGGCACGCGTGCTGGATCTGGAGACCGGGGTGGTCGAGGTGCTCGCGCTGGTGGGGTCGGGCATCCGTCTCAAGGATGCCGCCGCCGACGTGTCCGCCGCCACCGGGCTCGGCAAGCGCGCCCTCTACGAGGCGGCGCTGGAGCGCAAGACGGGCAAGCCCGCCGCGGCCCGCACGGACTTTCAGGCTCTGCCTCTGCCCTGACGTTCCCTGCTCCGAACCGATTCGACCGAGATTTTGGCCGCCGCGGCTGCAGGACGCCCACCGCGACGAACGCGGCACAAGGTAACACGGCCAGTGGCATCCGCCGCTCCTAATAGGATAAGAGCATGTCCGACGGTTCATCTTTTTACATCACCACGCCCATTTTCTACGTGAATGATGTCCCCCACATCGGGCACGCCTATACCGAGGTGGCTGCCGACGTGCTCGCACGCTGGCACCGGCAGTCCGGCGAGGATGCCTGGCTGCTCACCGGAACGGACGAGCACGGGCAGAAGATCCTGCGCACCGCGACCGCCAACGGCGTCACGCCGAAGGAGTGGGCCGACCGTCTGGTCGAAACCGCCTGGAAGCCGCTGCTGAAGACGGTCGACATCCGAAACGACGACTTCATCCGTACCACCGATGTGCGCCACGAAGTGAACGCGCAGAAGTTCCTGCAGCACCTCTACGACTCCGGCCACATCTACACCGGCGAGTACGAGGGCTTCTACTGCGTCGGCTGTGAGGAGTACAAGCAGCCGAGCGACCTCATCGATGGGGTCGGCGAGTACGCCGGGCAGCAGGTCTGCGCCATCCACTCCATCCCCTGCGAGCTGCTGCACGAGAAGAACTACTTCTTTCGGATGAGCACGTTCGCCGACCAGCTCCTCGCCCTGTACGAGGAGAACCCGAACTTCGTACAGCCCGCGTCGGCGCGCAACGAGGTCATATCCTTCGTCAAGCAGGGCCTCAGCGACCTGTCGATCTCCCGCTCCAGTTTCGACTGGGGCATCAAGGTGCCTTGGGACGACAGCCACGTCGTCTACGTCTGGTTCGACGCCCTGCTCAACTACATCACCGCCGCCGGCTACGGCCACGACGACGAAAAGTTCAGCCGCCTCTGGCCGGCGACGCACGTCGTGGGCAAAGATATTTTGCGTTTTCACGCCGTCATCTGGCCTGCAATGCTCCTCGCCGCGGGCATCGAGGTGCCTCGCCAGGTCTTCGGCCACGGCTGGTTGCTCGTGGGCGGCGAGAAGATGAGCAAGTCCAAGCTCACCGGTATCGCCCCAAGCCAGATCACGGATACGTTCGGCTCCGACGCCTTCCGCTACTACTTCATGCGCGCGATCAGCTTCGGCCAGGACGGCTCTTTCTCCTGGGAAGACCTGTCCGCCCGGTACCAGTCCGAGCTGGCCAACGGCTTCGGCAACCTCGCCTCCCGCGTGATCGCCATGGTCGTGCGCTACTGCGACGGCGAGATCCCCACTGCCGTCGACTTCAGCGAGGCCGACGAGCTCATTCGCGGCACCGAGAAGAGGGTGACGGATGCCGCCACGCTGTCCATCGGACACCTCGCCATCCACGACGCCATCGCCGCGATTTGGGAACTGGTCGACGAGCTCAACGGCTACATCACCGCCCAGGAGCCGTGGTCGCTCGCGAAGGACCCGGCCAACCGGGACCGACTCGAAGCCGTGCTGGTCACCGCCGTGCGCGGACTGGGCACGCTCGCCGTGCTGCTCTCGCCGGTCGTACCGCAGGCCACGGCGAAGCTCTGGACCGCCCTCGGCGGCTTCGGACTGGTCACCGACCAGCGCATCGACCGGGCCTGGGAGTGGACCGGCGGCCCGCGGGTCTCCCCGCTCGAGGCGCTGTTCCCTCGCATCGAGGCCACGGTTGGCTAACGAGCCCGAGCCCGAAGCCGGCCCCGTGCGCCAGCGCGAAAAAGGCGCCGGCCGGGACCTGAGCTACCCGCCGCGGCCCGACCCGCTCGTCGTTCCGGTCTACGACAACCACACCCACTTGGAGATCGCCGACGGCGAGCAGTCGCTGAGCGTGGCCGAGCAACTCGACCGCGCGTCCAGCGTCGGCGTGCGCGGCGTCATCCAGGTCGGCGGCGACCTGAAGACCTCGCGCTGGTCGGCCGCGATGGCTGCCCGGGAGCCGCGCATGCTCGCGGCCGTCGCCATCCACCCCAACGAGGCCCCCGTCTACGAGGCCGCCGGCACCCTCGACGACGCCCTGGCCGAGATCGCCGAACTGGCGACGCGCCCGCGCGTCGTCGCCATCGGGGAGACCGGCCTGGACTTCTTCCGCACCGGCCCCGAAGGACACGCCAGCCAGCTCCGCTCCTTCGAGGCGCACATCGACATCGCCAAGCAGAACGGCCTCGCGCTGCAGATCCACGACCGCGACGCCCACGCCGCGGTGATCGAGACCCTGCTGCGGGTCGGTGCGCCCGATCGCACCGTCTTCCACTGCTTCTCCGGCGACGCCGAGATGGCCCGCATCCTCGCCGACAACGGCTGGTACCTCTCGTTCGCGGGAACCGTGACCTTCAAGAACGCCCGGAATCTGCGGGAGGCCCTGGCCGCGGTGCCGCGCGCTCTGCTGCTGGTCGAGACGGATGCCCCGTTCCTCACCCCCGCACCCTTCCGCGGCCGCCCGAACGCGCCGTACCTGCTGCCGCACACCCTGCGCGCCATGGCCGACCACCTCGAAACGGAGGCCACCATTCTCGCCACCCAGATTTCGTCCAACACCGAACTCGTCTACGGACGGTGGGACGCCGAACCGGTGACGGTCACCGAGCCAAAGCCCGACACGAGCCCGTTCGGAGGCCTCGCATGACCCCGCCCCGCCACGGCTACGCTCCCGGAGACGAACCCGAGGCCGGCACCCGACCCGTCAGCGACGAAGTGACCGGCGGCCGGCACGCCGCGCCGGCCGCCGTGCCGGAGTCGGCATCCGCTCTCGAAACGGATGCCGAGCCCGCGGACCCCGCGGCTGCACCCGCTGCGGCTCCAGCCGCCGCTCCCGGTGCACGGTCCCTCCTCGGCCCCGCCGAGATCCGCGACCTGGCCGAGATGCTGGGCGTCAACCCCACCAAGAAGCTCGGCCAGAACTTCGTCATCGACGGCAACACCGTGCGACGCATCGTCAAGGTCGCAACCGTCTCACCCGGCGACACCGTGCTGGAGGTGGGCCCCGGGCTGGGATCCCTCACGCTGGGGCTGCTCGAGACCGGCGCGACCGTCGTGGCCGTGGAGATCGATGACCGGCTCGCCGAGCAGCTGCCGCTGACGGTCGAGCTGATGCATCCCGGAGCGCCGCTCACCGTCATCCGCAACGACGCGCTCAAGATCACCGAACTGCCCGGCGACCCGAGCCGCCTCGTGGCGAACCTGCCCTACAACGTGTCGGTGCCGGTGCTGCTCTATCTGCTGGAGCACTTCTCCTCCATCCGGGCCGGAGTGGTCATGGTCCAGGCCGAGGTGGGGGAGCGTCTCGCGGCGCCATCCGGCAACAAGGTCTACGGCAGCCCGAGCGTCAAGGCCGCCTGGTACGGGGCATTCCGCACCGCCGGCAAGGTCAGCCGCCAGGTGTTCTGGCCGGTTCCCGGCGTCGATTCGATCCTGATCGCCTTCGAACGGCGCGCCCGGCCGCTCGAATCCGAGGAATTGCGCCGCGCCACCTTCGCCCTCGTCGATGCCGCGTTCCAGCAGCGCCGCAAAATGCTGCGCCAGTCGTTGTCCGCCGTTCTCGGTGACCCATCGAGTGCCACCGAGATCATGACGCGCGCCGGAATCGACCCCACCGAGCGCGGCGAGCAGCTCACGGTCGAGGACTTCCTGGCGATCGCCCGCGCCCAGCTCGCCGCACACTGACGCGTGCCGCCGCGGGGCAGTCGCGACTGTGCGGCTGGGCTAGGTTAGTCACATGACCAACCCGGCCCCTACCCCCGTGGTGCATGCGCGGGCGCCCGGAAAGATCAACGTGTTCCTCAAGGTCGGTGCGGTCCTCGAAGACGGGTACCACGAGGTGGCCACCGCTTACCAGGCCGTGTCACTGTTCGAAGACGTGCGCGCTTGGCCGGCCGACGACTTCTCGGTCGTGTTCACCGGTCCCATAGACGCCTCGGGTCTCGCCGTCGACGGCAGCAACCTCGCCATCAAGGCCGCGCGCGCCCTGGCCCGTAAGGCCGGCTATCGCGGGGGAGTGCGCCTCTCGATCGAGAAGAACGTGCCCATCGCCGGCGGCATGGGTGGCGGGTCGGCGGATGCCGCGGCCACCCTCCTCGCGTGCGACACCCTCTGGGGAACCGACGCCACCCGCGACGACCTCATCGAGATCGCCGCGACCCTCGGCGCTGACGTCCCGTTCGCCTTCACCGGCGGCACCGCCATCGGCACCGGGCGCGGCGACCAGCTCAGCCCAGCCCTGGCCAAGGGGCAGTTCCACTGGGTGCTCGCCCTCGCCGACTTCGGCCTCTCGACCCCCGGCGTCTACAACGAGCTCGACCGCCACCGCGAACGCCACGCCCAGGACATCTTCCCTGCCCAGATCCAGCCCTCCGTCGACACCAACGTGCTCCAGGCGCTTCGGGCCGGCGACCCGCGGATGCTGGCCGAGGCCCTGCACAACGACCTGCAGGCTCCCGCGCTGCACCTGGCCCCCGGCCTGGGCAAGGTGCTCGAGTTGGGTGAGGCGAACGGCGCCCTGGCCGGCCTGCTCTCCGGCTCCGGCCCGACTGTGGCTTTCCTGGTCGCGGATGCCGACAGCGCCCTCGAACTCCAGGTCGCCCTGAGTGCGTCCCGCCTGCGCGTGGTACGCGCCACCGGTCCGGTGCACGGGGCCCGGATCATCCACGACTAGCTCCCCTTTTTTTGCCGCAACTGTGGCCCGATCGGACATCTGTTGCCGGTGTGTCGGCAACAGATGTCCGATTCGGCAACAGTCAGGCCACCGGGTGCGAAACCGGTGCGCGCGGGGCTCTCAGCCGCGCCAGCTAAACTTGAAGGCTATGGCACATTTGCTCGGGGCCGAGTCCCTGCACCTTGAATTTCCCACTCGCGTCATTTTTGACAGCGTCACCGCCGGTCTCAACGAAGGCGACCGGATCGGCGTCGTCGGCCGCAACGGCGACGGCAAGTCCACCCTGATGCGCCTGCTCGCCGGCCGGATGGAACCCGACGCGGGCCGCGTCACGCGCCGGCGCGGCGTCACCATCGGCATGCTCGACCAGTCCGACGACCTCGCTTCGGGCCAGACCGTGGGCCACACCATCGTCGGCGGCATCGACGAACACGTCTGGGCGGGCGACGCCAAGGTGCGCGACGTGATTGCGGGACTCGTGCGGGACATTCCCTGGGACGCCCTCGTCGATGACCTCTCCGGTGGCCAGCGCCGCCGGGTGGCTCTGGCCGCCGTGCTGATCGGTGACCACGACGTCATCTTCCTCGACGAACCCACCAACCACCTCGACGTGGAGGGCATCTCCTGGCTGGCCGGTCACCTGAAGACCCGCTGGGCCACGAACTCCGGCGGGCTGGTGGTCGTCACCCACGACCGGTGGTTCCTCGACGAGGTCTGCAACATGACCTGGGAGGTGCACGACCGCCTGATCGAACCCTTCGAGGGAGGCTACGCCGCCTACATCCTGCAGCGCGTCGAACGCGACCGGATGAGCGCGGCCTCCGAATCCAAGCGCCAGAACCTGATGAAGAAGGAACTGGCCTGGCTGCGGCGCGGAGCCCCCGCCCGCACCGCGAAGCCCAAGTTCCGCATCGACGCCGCGAACGAGCTGATCGAGAACGAGCCGCCGCCCCGCGACACCGTGTCGATGCAGTCGATGGCCATGCAGCGCCTGGGCAAGGATGTCGTCGACCTGATCGACATCGGCGTGAAGTTCGGCGAGAAGACCGTGCTGAACGACATCACCTGGCGCATTGCACCGGGCGAGCGCACCGGCATCATGGGCGTCAACGGCGCCGGCAAGAGCACGCTCCTGAACCTGGTGGCCGGCACACTTCTGCCCACCACGGGCACCGTCAAGCGCGGCAAGACCATCAAGGTCGCCGTGCTCACCCAACAGCTGTTCGAACTCGACGACATCCAGAACGACCGCGTCAGCGAGGTCATCGGCCGTCAGAAGACGTCGTACATGGCCGGCGGCAAGGAAATCACGCCCGGCCAGATGCTCGAGCGCATGGGTTTCATGAGCGCCCAGCTGACCACCCAGGTCAAGGATCTTTCCGGTGGCCAGAAGCGCCGCCTGCAGCTGCTGCTGATCGTGCTCGACGAGCCCAATGTGCTCATCCTCGACGAGCCCACCAACGACCTGGACACCGACATGCTCGCGGCCATGGAAGACCTGCTCGACTCCTTCCCCGGCACCCTGCTCGTCGTCTCGCACGACCGGTACCTGATCGAGCGCGTCACCGACAACCAGTACGCGGTCACCGAGGGGGGCTTCCGCCACCTGCCCGGCGGCGTCGACCAGTACCTCGAGATGCGCAGGAAGCAGACGAGCGGCAACGACAAGCCCGCCGAGGCGAACGCGTCGAACACCTCCGGCGGGAAGGCGGTGCGCAAGCTCGCCATCGGCGGCGCCGACCTCCGCAACGCGCAGAAGGAACTCGCCTCCATCGACCGCAAGGTCGCCAAGCAGAACGCGCGGATCGCCGCCCTGCACGAGAGCCTCGCCGTGCACGACCAGTCCGACTTCGACGGCCTCGGTGCGCTCAGCTCCGAACTGCAGACGCTCGAGTCCGCCATCGCCGGCTTCGAGACCCGCTGGATCGAACTCTCTGAGCTGATCGAGGGTTAGTTTCGCAGATGCTGTGACCGCGTGTGACGGAGGAGCGCACGCGGCGCAGCATCTGCCGATAGCCTGGGAACGTGCCTCGCGATGCAGCGGCACAGACTCCCACCCCTTCTCGACCCGTGGTTCTTCTGTGCCCGAAAAACGCGCCGGCATCCGCCGCCGACCAGACGGCACCACAGCTGACAAAGGGAACCCCATCGTGAAGAAGAAACTGCTCGCCGCCCTCGCGGTCGTACCGCTCGCCGCCCTGCTCGCCGGTTGCTCCGGCGCGGCCGCCGACGAGACCGTTAAGATCGGCGTCGTCGGTGCGAGCGACCCCTACTGGGCCGTCTACGAGGAGGCCGCGGCGGATGCCGGCATCACGGTCGACATCGTCGACTTCGCCGAATTCGGGCAGCCGAACCCGGCCCTCTCCGCGGGCGAACTCGACCTGAACCAGTTCCAGCACATCGTCTACCTCGCCGAATACAACGTGGCCAGCAAGGACGACCTGACGCCGGTCGGCGCCACCGCGATCTACCCGCTCGCCCTGTACTCCACCCAGTACGACGACGTCAATGAGATCAAGAAGGGCGACACCGTCGCGGTGCCGAACGACGCGAGCAACCTGGCCCGCGCGCTGCTCGTGCTGCAGTCCGCGAAGCTGATCACGCTGAGCGACGGCGGCAGCATCTACTCGACCCTCGACGACATCGACACCAAGAAGTCCAAGGTCACCGTGACCGCGCTCGAGGCGTCGCTCACCGCCACATCTCTTCCTGACGTCGCCGCCGCGATCATCAACAACGACTTCGTCGAGAAGGCCGGCCTAAAGGTCGATGACGCCCTCGCCCAGGACGACCCCACCGACCCCAACGCGTTGCCGTACGTGAACGTTTTCGCGGCCCGCGCCGAGGACAAGGACAACGCCACCTACCAGAAGCTGGTCGAGATCTACCAGACCACGAAGGCCGTTCAGGATGGCGTGATCGACGTGTCCGCCGGTTCCGCGGTGATGGTCCAGATCCCGGTCGCCGACCTCGAGGCCTCCCTCGCCACGGTCGAGAAGGACACCGCAGCCCAGAAGTAGCGCTGTCCGACCTCAGCCCAGCACAGCCGCCCAGCCCGGCGCCACGCCAGTCAGTAAGGACGTCCCATGCCCGCCCCCACCCCCGTTGTCGAACTGCGTGACGTGAGTAAGGTGTACCTGCCCACGACCCGGGGCGGGGCCGAGGTCGTCGCCATCGACAAGGTCAGCCTCACGATCGACGCCGGGGACGTCTACGGCATCATCGGTTATTCGGGGGCAGGCAAGAGCACCCTGGTGCGGCTTGTGAACGCCCTCGAACGGTCGACGTCGGGCGAGATCCTGATCAACGGCACCGACATCGCCCGCCTGCCCGAGCGGGAGCTGCGCCCGGTGCGGCTGGGCATCGGGATGATCTTCCAGCAGTTCAACCTTCTGGGGTCACGCTCCGTCGCGGCGAACGTCGCCTATCCGCTCGAGGTGGCCGGCCAAACGAAGGAGAAGCGCCGGGCCCGGGTTGCCGAGATGCTCGACTTCGTCGGGCTCGGCGACAAGGCGGGCGCCTATCCCGACCAGCTCTCCGGCGGCCAGAAGCAGCGCGTGGGCATCGCGCGGGCCTTAGCCAGCCAGCCGGGCATCCTGCTCGCCGACGAGGCCACCAGCGCCCTCGACCCGGAGACCACCTCCGAGGTTCTGGACCTGCTCGGGCGGGTGAATAAGGAATTCGGGGTCACCATCATCGTGATCACGCACGAGATGGATGTCATCCAGACCCTGGCGACGAAGGTCGCCGTGATGGACCAGGGCCGGGTGATCGAGCGCGGCGACGTATTCGACGTGTTCTCGAACCCGCAGCAGGCGGCCTCCGCCCGGTTCGTCTCGACCGTGGTCAAGGGTCTCCCTTCTTCGTCGGAACTCGCCGTGCTGCGGCGGCGTCACCCGGGTCGCCTCGTCACGCTGGCGTTCCGCGACAGCAGCGTCGATCAGGCCCGCGTGTTCGGCGAGTTCGTCTCCGCCGGCGTCACCTTCGAGGTCGTCTACGGCGGTATCAACGAGATCCAGGGCCGGTCGTTCGGGCACCTGACGCTGGCACTGGCCACGCCGGGGGCGACGGATGCCGCGGCCGACGCCGCCATCGACGCCGCGCTCGACCGGGTGCGAACCCTCACGACCGTGACCGAGGTGCGCTGAGATGGACAGTCTGATCGACCTGTTGCCCGAACTCTGGATCGCCGCGGGGGAGACCCTCTACATCGTCGGTCTCACGCTCTTCTTCGGCGGGATCGGCGGCCTGCTCGTGGGCCTCGGCCTGTATCTGACCCGCGCCGGCAGCATCCTCGAGAACCGCGGGGTCTTCGTGGTGCTGAACCTGCTGGTGAACATCGTGCGGCCGATCCCGTTCATCATCTTCCTGGCCGCCGCCCAGCCGCTGGCGCGGGTCGTGGTGGGAACCGGCATCGGAAACGCGGCGATCATCTTCACGATCTCGCTCGCGGCATCCTTCGCCATGGGGCGCATCGTGGAGCAGAACCTCCTCACGGTGACGCCCGGTGTGATCGAGGCGGCCCGCAGTGTGGGGGCCGGGCCGATCCGGATCATTTTCACGGTGCTGCTGCCCGAGGCGCTCGGCCCGCTTATCCTCGGCTACACCTTCATCTTCGTGGCGCTCGTGGACATGTCGGCGGTAGCCGGCTACGTCGGCGGCGGCGGGCTCGGAAACTTCGCGCTGCTCTACGGCTACCGCCAGTTCAATCCTGTGGTGACCTGGGCGGCCGTGCTGCTGATCATCGTGCTCGTACAGCTGGTGCAGTTCCTCGGAAACTGGCTGGCCCGGAAGGCATTCCGCCGCTAGGCCCCCTGAGTGCGGGGTATCTTTCGCGACTTGTTACAGGCGCGGTCATCGCTCGTTTACCTGCGGTTCAGGTGATTTTCCAGGACCGGACATGCGTGGGCTGGAGAGTGCTCGCGGGGTCGGCCCACCCGAGCCGCGTTCACGTCACCGTGCCCCGTCACTGCCTCATCCTTGCCCTGGGAGTCACCGTGTCGTCGAGCCCAAGTATCGTTTTTTTCGCTTTCAGATCTACCGCCGACCCCCGATTGCACGGCTGGGTGGCCTTCCGGGAAAGCGTTCAGAACCTTCCCGCCCCCGTCCGGGCGGTAGAGGTGCGCGACGGGCACCGCGCCGGACCTGCGCTCACGGGAGTGCCGGGGCATTCTGGAATCTGGCGACTGCTCGCCTCGAACAGTCGCGAGCTCGGCCGCAGCTCCTCCGTCTACGGAACGTTCTCTACTGCGCGGGCCCACGTTCTCGAACTCAAGAGCCAGTGCGACTCGATGGTCACCACGGTTGTCACGGGTCCCCGAGCAGGCACGCACGGCTGGGTGATCAGCGTCGGAGGTGTTGTCGTGATGACCGCAGGTCGCTGGTACGGCGCGGCGTCGGCCAGTCGCGAGGCCTCGGCTGGGACCATCGAGGCCTTCCACACTGCGATCGTCGCCGCGGATGCCCGTCACGCGACGGAGTCCGGGCAGCGCGGCAACCGGGTGCTCTCCGACGAGGAACGGGCCCTGGCTTGGTGAGCGTAGTCACGCCCCGCGGGATGCCCATACTGGCCACGGTTGCCGGCCTCGCCGTGCTGGGGTGGCTGATATTCGGCTGGCTGGTACCCGGTTTCCGGCCACCAGAGGGCGAGCGGGCCGGTGTCGCGCCGTCCGCGGCGGTGGTCATCACCACCGTGCCGCCGGGCGCTGCCGCATCGCTGCCTGCCGGCGAACCGGCATCCGTCGCCGTCGCGGTGAAGGCCACGCCGCCGCTCGTCGGCAATGCGACGCTCGCCGATCCGGCCTGGGCCGCCCGCGCCGCCCAGACGGCCGGTATACCGGTGCGTGCCCTGCTCGGATATGCGGGGGCGTCCCTGGCCCTGGCGGCCGAGCAGCCGAGCTGCCGCCTCGGCTGGACTACCCTGGCAGCCCTCGGCAACATCGAATCCGGGCACGGCACCCACAACGGTTCGGAGCTCGGAGCCGATGGCGCCGCCCGCCCGGGCATTTTCGGCCCCGCACTCGACGGCAATGCCTTCGACGCGATGGGCGACACCGACCGTGGGGCCTGGGACGGCAGCACCGAAGGGGACCGTGCGGTCGGGCCACTGCAGTTCATCCCCGCGACCTGGCAGCGGTGGGGTGCCGATGGGAACGGCGACGGCGTCGACGACCCGCAACAAATCGATGATGCCGCCCTCGCTGCCGGCCGTTACCTTTGCCACTATGGCGAGCTGTCCCGGCCCGATCGCTGGCGCGCCGCCGTGTTCGCCTACAACCACGTCGATTCCTACGTGAACGCCGTCGCCGCGACGGCCGATTCCTACGCCGATCTGGCAGGTTGAGGAGCTTCGTGACGGACAAGACCTCGGCTGGAGACGGCCTGATCTCCGGCAGGTACCGGCTCGGCGATCTTCTCGGTACCGGTGGGTCGGCATCCGTTTTCGCCGCCGTCGACACCGCCACGTTTTCGGACGGTGACGTCGGCGCCCACCGGGTGGTCGCACTCAAGATCCTGCACCCGCACCTGTCGCGGTCCGACCACTCCCGGCGGGCGTTCCTCGCCGAGGCCACGGCGGCGGCCGGCCTGCGGCACCCGAACATCGCGCAGGTGCTCGGCATCGGCGTACACGACACGGGAGAGGAACCGCAGGCCTGGATTGCCCTCGAGCTCGTGCCCGGCATCACCCTCGCGGAGCACATCGAGCGGAACGGCGCCCTCGAGCCGGCCCAGGCGCTCACCATCGCCTCGGCCGTGCTGCGAGCGCTCGAGGCCTCACATGCTCGTGGACTGATCCACCGGGACGTGTCCCCGGCGAACATCATGGTCGACACCGACGAGGGGGGAGGATTCTTGATCGGGGATGTGCGGCTGCTCGATTTCGGTCTGGCGGATGCCGCCGGCAGGCCGGTCCTCGGAACCGACGTCCTGCGCAGCGCACCCGCGCCGCAGGCCGGGGAGGATCAGAGGGTTCCGGATCTGCCAATCGAACCCGTCGCCCCGGGCGTCCTGGGCAGTGTGTACTACATGTCGCCGGAGCAGGCCCGCGGCGGCGCCGTCGACGAACGAGGCGACCTCTACCAGCTCGGTGGCGTACTCCACTTCGTGCTCACCGGGAAGCCGCCGTTCTCGCGAGATTCGGCTGCTGCCGTGATGCGGGCTCACGTGCTGGCGCCCCCGCCGGTGCCCTCGGTCCTGCGTTCCGGTATTCCTCGCGCCGTCGACCGGATCGTAGTCAAAGCGCTGATGAAGGATCCCGCGAGCCGATTCCAGTCTGCCGCCGAGATGGCGGGCGGTATCGGAATCCTGATAGCCTCCGGCGTCGTCGGCCCGGCCGGGCGGGGCCGAGCGGCGGGAGATGAGCGCACCCGGGTATTCGGGCAGACCGCCGCACCGGCATCCGACGAACCGGCATCCGACGAACCGGGATCCGTCGCACCGGGATCCGAGGCCCCGGCCGGCGACGCACCGGGACCCGACTGGACGCGCAGCGGCCGCACCCGGAGCGGCAGCGGGCTCTGGCTTCTGGCCCTGCTGGTCGTCGGGGGCATCGCCGTCGGCTGGGTCGTGGCCGCGAGCGGGTCCGAGCCGGCGTCGATCGCCGTCGCGAGCAGTCTCCCGACGCCGCCGCCGACGCCGAGCCCGGTGCCCGCGACCGACGGCATTTCAACGGACATCCTGATTCAGAGAGTTCGGATGCCCGAGCTCACCTCCCTGACCCTCGCTGCAGCCCGAGCAGCGCTCGCCGCGGCCGGACTGGAGGTCGGCGCCGTCGAGACGCAGGCCTCGGCCCTGCCGGCCGACACCGTCCTGGCGAGCCTCCCGGCCGAGGGAACCCGCATCGATCCAGGCCGCACGGTCGACCTCGTCATCGCCTCCGGATCGAACGCGATCCCGACGGTGCGGGGACTCACCCAGGCCGCGGCTGCTGTCGCCTTCGAGGAGGCCGGTTTCGTCGTGCTGACTGAGTCCCGCGCGGACTCTACGGTGCCGCCGGGCACGGTGCTCGCAAGCCTTCCGGCGGCACAAACGGTGTGGCGTCTGGGGACAACCGTTACATTGATCGTGGCGAGCGCGGCCTTTCCCGTGCCTGAGGTACCTCCGACTCCCACCCCGACGTCCACGTCGCAGACGCCGACGCACGCGCCGACGATCGCCCCGGACGCGGGCGCGACCCCGTCGCCCGCGGCCACGTCAGCCTCCCGCTGAGCCGACTCCGCGGCGGCAGCGATCACGCGCGGTCAACTCTCCACTCCGCGTCCATCTCTAGCTGGACAAATCGACGCTCAGTGTTAACCCAGCGCCCCAAACATATGTCTCGGACGTGCTACCGCCGCGTTCGTTCCGCTCCCCACACCCGAATGTGCAAGGACACCCATGTCGTTTTCGTCCCTTTTCGACGCGCCTGCGGTCGAGCCGCCAACGATCGATCCGGCGAACCCGGACTCGTCCCCGCGCCGTTCCCTGGCAGCACGTCCTTCGGTCTCGGATTCGGTGTTCCGTTCGGTGGCCTTCCTCGCCGGCTGCATAACCGTGGCGATCATGCTCGCCGTGGGCGTGTTCCTGTCGTTGCGGGCCTCGGAGGCCCTCGGGGTCGCCGGCTTCAGCTTCCTGGTCGAGCAGGACTGGTCACCGGAGTCGCAGAAATTCGGCATCGCATCCGTCTTGTTCGGCACCATCACGATCGCGGTGATCGCGATGTGCGTCGCCGTGCCGCTCGCCCTCGGCACGGCCCTGCTCATCTCCGAGGTCGCCCAGGGCCGGATGCGCTCCACGCTCGTCACGCTCGTCGACCTGATGGCCGCCGTGCCAAGTGTGGTCTTCGGCCTCTGGGGTGTCTTCTTCCTGCAGGCCAACGTGATCCCGGTCGCCACCTGGATCTCCACCTACTTCGGCTGGATCCCGTTCTTCCGGGTCGAGGACATCACCGGCCAGACCCTGACCGAGGCGAGCGCCTTCACCTCCTCGGCGTTCATCGCCGGCATCGTGGTGGGCCTCATGGTGGTGCCCACCCAGACCTCGGTGATGCGCGAGGCCTTCTCCCAGGCTCCGATCGGCGAACGCGAGGCCGCGTTCGCCCTCGGGTCGACGCGGTGGGGCATGATCCGTGCGGTCGTGCTGCCCTTCGGTCGCGGCGGCATCATCGGCGGCACCATGCTCGGCCTCGGCCGAGCCCTCGGTGAGACCATCGCCGTCTACATGATCATTTCCCCGATCTTCACAATCAACTGGGAGGTGCTGAAGACCGGCACCAACTCCGTCTCCGCACTCATCGCCCTCCGCTACGGCGAGTCCAGCTCGTTCGGCCTCTCCGCGCTGATGGCAGCCGGGCTTGTCCTGTTCCTGATCACCCTCGTGATCAACTTCACGGCCTCGTCGATCGTGGCACGGTCCCGATCCGGGGCAGAGAGCGACTGATGACGATCCTCCTCGAACCCACCGGAACGGTCACCCCCGAACCGACACCGACGGCCCCGGCGCACACCACCACGATCCCGTCCCCCGGGGGCACCCCGATCGGCCCGCGACGCCGGGTGCGCGGCGCCCGCCTCGACGACCGGTTCAATGTGCTCGGCGCCGCCTCCGCAGGCATCGCCGTCGCTGTGCTGCTGTTCGGTTGGTTCAGTCCGCTCTCCGGCGGCGTCGGCTGGCTGCTCGTGGCCTTCATCGCCTTCATCGGCTTCTACGCCCTGCTCGTGAGCTTCGCCAGCGACTGGCAGGAGGTCAAGGACCGGGTGATGGGGGTGTTGCTCGCCAGTGCCGGGGTGGTGCTGTTCGGCGCGCTGGTCTTCGTGGTGGCGTTTACGCTGGTGCGCGGCCAGGAGGCCCTGCCGCACCTGAACTTCTTCACGCAGAGCATGGAGCTCGCCGGCCCGCTGGACGGCCTCGAGGTCGGTGGAATCGTGCACGCGATCCTGGGCACGCTGATGCAGATCTCGATGGCCCTCGCCATCACGATCCCGCTCGGAATCCTGACGGCGCTCTTCCTCAACGAGGTCGGCGGCAAGTTCGCCCGCTTCGTGCGCACGATTTCGGATGCGATGACGGCCCTGCCCTCCATCGTCGCCGGACTCTTCGTCTATTCCGCGATCATCGTGTTGATCACCCATCAGCGCTCGGGCTTCGCTGCGGCGATGGCCATCACCGTCATGATGCTGCCCATCGTCATCCGGGCCTCCGACATCGTGCTGCGGCTTGTGCCCGGCAACCTGCGCGAGGCTGCCTACGCCCTCGGGTCGACCCGGTGGCGCACGGTGTGGCACGTCGTTCTGCCGACGGCCCGGCCCGGTCTGGCCACGGCCGTGATCCTCGGTACGGCTCGCGGAATCGGCGAGACCAGTCCGGTGCTGCTCACATCCGGGGTGACCGCCGTCGTCAACTGGAACCCGTTCGAGGGTCCGATGATCTCTCTGCCGCTGCAGGTCTTCGACTTCGTCAAGTCCCCCGAGCCGAACATGATCGCCCGCGGCTTCGGCTCCGCTGCCGTCTTGATCCTGCTGGTGCTCGCACTCTTCGCGATCGCCCGCCTGATCGGGGGTATGGGTCCCGGCCAGCTGGGCCGCCGGCAGCAGGAACGGGTCGTCGCGGCATCCGCTCGCGACCTTCAGCGCATCACCCTTCAGGGCGACCGCCGAGTCCTGCTCGACGCCTCGGCCGCGCAGGACGACCACCGGCCACCGCCATCCGCGCCACCGCCATCCGCGCCTACGCCATCCGCCCCACCGGCAGACCCCAACCCGAAGGAGACGTCCTCGTGACGCGCCAGCCCCGGCGGATTCGTGCAATCCGCGCCCTGTTCGCCCTCACCGTCGTGCTGGTCAGCGTGCTCGGCACCGTGCCTGCCCAGGCCGTGAGCTACGACCCGATCACCGGCACCGGCTCGACCTGGTCGCAGAACGCCCTCGACCAGTGGCGCAAGAACGTGGCCTCGAACTATGGCATGACCGTCAACTACTCGGGCGTCGGCTCGTCGGCCGGCCGGCGTGACTTCGTCGCCGGCAACGTCGACTTCGCCGTCAGCGAGATCCCGTTCCAGACCCGGCCGGAGGACAACTCGGCCCCCGAGGTGCCGTCCCGCGGCTACGCGTACATGCCGATTGTGGCCGGCGGCTCCTCGTTCATGTACAACCTCAAGATCGGCGGGGTGCGGGTCTCCAACCTGCGCCTCAGCGGTGAGGTGATCACCAAGATCTTCACGGGCGTCATCACCAAGTGGAACGACCCGGCGATCCAGACCGACAACCCCGGCCTGGCGATGCCCGACAAGGGCATCGTGCCGGTCGTGCGCTCCGACGGCTCCGGGTCGACCGCCCAGTTCACCCTCTGGATGTCCAAGCAGCACCCTGACCTGTGGAGCGCCTTCTGCGCCAAGGCCGGCCGCACCTCCTGCGGTCTCACCTCCCAGTACCCGACTTACGGCAACGCCAAGGCACAGAGCGGCTCCTCCGGCGTGGCCGGTTATGTGAGCCAGGACTACGGCGAAGGCGCGATCACCTACGTCGAGTACTCCTACGCCCTCGAAGCCGGATTCCCGGTGGCCAAGGTGCTCAATGCGGCCGGCTACTACGTCGAACCCACCGCCGACTCGGTCGCGGTGGCCTTGCTCAAGGCGCAGATCAAGACGGATGTCCCCGTCACCAGCCCCGACTACCTCACCCAGATCCTCGACGGCGTCTACAACAACGCCGACGCGCGCAGCTACCCGTTGTCGAGCTACTCCTACATGATCGTTCCGACCGCGGTCGGCGGTGTCTTCACGGAGAAGAAGGGCCTCACCCTGGGGGCCTTCGCAAACTACATGCTCTGCGAGGGGCAGCAGCAGGCGGAGGCTCTCGGGTACTCGCCGCTGCCGATGAACCTCGTGCTGGCCGGGTTCGACCAGATCAAGCGGGTGCCCGGCGCGGATGTCTCCGGCGTGGACATCAACAAGTGCAACAACCCGACGTTCAAGCCCGGCGATTCGCCCTCGAGTAACCAGCTGGCCGTGACGGCCGCGCAGCCCGCCGAGTGTGACAAAGTCGGCACCAGCCAGTGCACGACCGGCACCGCCGGCGCGCCGGGCGATACTCCGAGCTCCGGTACGGGCACCGGCGGCACCGCCGCGGGCGGCGCGGGCGGGACGGCAGCGGTGGATGCGGCCGCTGCGGCGGCGGCCGGGCCCGCGGATGCTGTGGCTGCCGTCTACGACGAGAACGGCGCCCTGGTCTCGGGCGGCCCCGCCGGAGGCGCCGGGTCCGGTCTCGTGGGCACCGCCGTGGCGTCGACGTTCACCCTGGCCGACACCGGTTGGGGCGTCCAACAGTCCATCATGCTCGTCGCTGGAATCCTCCTCATCGGGGCGGCCGTGCTGCCGCCGGTGCTCTGGCGGCGGCTGAAACCCCTCGCCGCGAAAGTAGGACTGAAATGACGCGCCGGATTTTTAGCACCGATTCGATCTGGGCGCGAGCGGGCGCCAGCGGAATCGTCGTCGGGTTGGTCGTGGGGATCGGGGTGTCCGTGCTCGGCTCGTTCACGCCGTCGCCAGCGTCCGCCGACACCTCGAGCGGGGTCACGGTCGCGTCCAAGGATTACGACCTCGACATTACGACTGCGCCGTTCCCGGACCTCAAGGTGACTGTCTCGCAGACCAGGAATCTGGTCTCCCAAGGGATCGTGGTCAGCTGGACCGGGGGAAAGGAGTCGACGAAGCCGATCTCGGGCTCAATCGGTGGAGAGAATTTCTTGCAGATCGCGCAGTGCTGGGGAGAAGACCCTGCCCATCCAGGCCACCCTGACCGAACGACCTGCCAGTACGGAGCCTCCCGCTCCGAGGGAACGACTCGAAACTCTTCCGGAGAGAATGCGGACGTTGCTTCGCAAGACGCCGAGTACACCGTGCCTCGAACGGGTGTCTTCACCCCGGCATACACGTCGATTCCGTTCAAGGGAGTCGACGGAACTCTGATCACTGACATTGTGAAGAACGCGTCGGGCGCCACCACACGCACGCCTGAGATCGATGTGAACACCAACCAGTTCTTCACCCAGCTCACAACGAATGAGACCAAGTGGGCAGGGTCCGGACCTGCAGGAACGGGGTCCGTGCCGTTCGAGATCCAAACCGCCATGCAGTCGCCTGGCCTGGGTTGCGGTGCACCGAACACCCTGGTTACTCCGGTTGCCGGGCAGTCCTGCTGGCTGGTGGTCATTCCTCGCGGCACGGGCGACTCAGGATCATCGACAATCACCCAATCGGGACTGCTCTGGGACTCGTGGCAGCACCACGTAGCCATCAAGCTCGATTTTGAGCCCATCGGGATACGATGTGCGATCGGGGCCGCGGAACGACAGCTTTCCGGCAGCGAATTGGTGAGCGGGGCCATCTCGTCCTGGCAGCCCAAGTTGTGCACCGGCCCGACAGGGTCGGCTTTCGTCCTGAGCACCGGAAATGAGGCGGAGGCCGTCACCGGTGCGTCTCGGACGGAACCGAGCCCGCTCGCATTCACTTCACGGCCGCTTGAGACCGACGAACAGGATCCGGTCCAGTACGCCCCGGTTGCCATCGCAGGCCTCGCAGTCTCATTCGCAATCGATCGCAAGGTTTCGCCGGTCGGCGTGGTCCCTGACGAGTACGGGGCGAGCAATGGGTTACCTTTCGGCTCTCTCAACCTCACGCCGCGACTCATCGCTAAATTGCTCACCCAGTCGTACTTCGAGGCGCTTCCGCCGGGAGACAGATCTCATGTTGGATTCGTCAGCTTCGACAGCCCGGGAAAAAATGCTCGCACCCTCGTGCAGGATCCGGACTTCCTCGACGTCAACGATGAGGAGTGGGCCTACCAACTCATGGTGTCACCGTCGTTGGGAGACCTGTTGCTGCCGTCGGGACGCTCCGATCTCGCAGTTCAATTATGGCGCTATGTCCTGTCGGACGACGATGCGCGGGCCTTTCTGGATGGTCAGGCAGACCCTTGGGGGATGGTCGTCAACCCTTGGTATTCAACAAATGCGTCGGTGAACCCGACCGGAACAGGCCTCGCCGTGCCGCGCGAGTCACTCCCCAAGGCTGATCCGATTGAGAAACCTGATACGACGGTGACCGATCCGGCGAACGGCACAGGTGCCGTCAATCTCGTCACCTGGCGGCCCTATACGGCGGATTTTGAAAGCGGCGCCTACCAGACGTTGCGAGGTGACGGCCTCCTGCTTGGAACCTGGGACAAATTCTCGACCCCTCCGAAATACGGCAAGACAGCGCGAGAACTCATCGGCAGTCGAGGAGTTCTGGCTCTCACCACGACTCCTGCGGCGAATCGTTACCAGACCATAACCGCGTCGTTGCGTAATCCAGCCGGCAAGTTCGTGGCACCGAACGAAATAAGCCTTCTCGCCGCCGCCGCCGCCATGACGCCGGCTGGAACGCAGTCTCGGGTGCTCGAGTTCGATCCCGCCGGCCCGACCGCCGCTGCGGCTCCGACCGCATACGCCCTGACAATGCCCGTCTACGCCGCCATCAATCCACTCCAAACCGACTCGACGCAGCGCGCCGTCTATGCCAACCTGATCCGGTTTGCAGTCCAAAACGGGCAGACCCCCGGCACCGACGTCGGTCAGTTGCCGCCGGGATACGCGCCGCTGCCGCCGAGTTGGGTTGCCCAAGCGCTGGCAGCGGCCGCTGCGATAGAAAGCGGGATCAGCCCTCGTGCGCAAACCATCCCAGCACCCTCCACGTCGGAACTGACTCCACCATCCGCCCCCGCCTCGAGGGTTCAGTCGTACGCAAAGCCGACATTGCCCGAACCGGGTTTGGCACCGACAGCGACTGGCACGCCAGCGGACCCACTGGCCACCGGGATTTCTGCTGCCCCGCTCCTGGGCAGGCCGACTCCGACAGACCCAGATGTGGGCCCGCTGTCGGCCGCCGTCCCCGCCGGACTGCTGTCAGGTCTCTTGGCGGCTGGGATGGTTCCCCTTTACTCGCGCGCCAGACGCAAGGCCTGACGCGCTACGGCTTGGCGAGGTTTCGGGGGCACTCCGGGACCGCGTCGGGAAAGTCGAGTCCACCTGGGCTCGCCTCTTGTGCAGTACACCGAAAGGCATCACATGATCTCGAAAAAGGCAATTGCGATCTGCGCAATCGTCGGTGTTTCCGTTTCCGGCATCGTCATGGCGGCGCCGGCGAACGCTGAACCTGTGTCCAACAGCTACGCAATCGTCGGTTCAGATACGCTCCAGGACGTCGTGAACGCGGCCGTCAACGGCACGACGGTCAGCGGTTCGAACGTCCGGTCGCTGGCCAATGGGACGGCAGTCGGCTCCTTCGACGCGACGGGCGGAGTGCTGATCCAGACCAAGCCTGCTGGCGCTCGTTTCGGGCGTCCCAACGGCTCGGGCGACGGGGTCAAGGCACTAAGCCGGTCTCTTGATGGTGCCGCTTACACGTCCGCGACTCCCGGATCGCCCGCAGCGATCATCACCGGTCAGGTCGACATCGCGCGAAGCTCCTCGGGCCCGGGCAGCTCCGCGAACACGAACGGCCTGCTCGCCTACGTGCCGTTCGGTCGCGACGCGCTCACGTACGCCCACAGCGGCACAAACACGGGATTCGACAACCTCGACCTTGCCACGCTGACCGGCATCTTCAACTGCTCCATCACAGCCGTCAATGGCGTTTCGGTGACGGCTGTCATTCCTCAGGCTGGTTCCGGGACGCGTGAATCTTGGCTGTCCAAGCTCTCCCTGACGAGCGCGTACTCGACTGCCAACCCCAGCTGTGTCAAGGTCGGTCAGGAACACGACACCATAGCCCTCGCCGATGGCTCACCCTTCCCGGACAACGCGATCACTGCGATGTCCGCCGCCCAGTGGGTCGCCCAGAACACCGGCGCCGGCATCAACCGGATCGGAACGGCAACCAACAGGGTCGGGATGCTCAACCCGGCCAAGGTCGGCACGCCCATCGCCGGCACGAACGCCGTGACCGGAACCAATGCCGCAATGACTCCAAACTCGGCCTTTTACAGCAACGCCACCTGGGGACGGGACACCTATCTCGTCGTCGAGTACGCGCGCATTGAGGCGGGTAACCCGAAGTTCGATGCCACCCTGGCGAACCTGCTCGACCCGAGCAAGGCCAGCAGCCTTACCAACACCGGCACATTCGCCTCCACCACGGGAGCAGCGAAGAAGAAGTTCGGCTTCCTCGCCCCGAGCAGCACCACCCCCCTCCGCTCGAACCTGCGCTAGTTCCGCTTCGTCGCATCTCAATCGGTCCTTCACGTCACCCTAAACGCGTCAAGAAAAGGATTAACTCATGAAGCTCAACACGAAGACTCGCACTCTCGCGGTCGGGACGCTGTCCATCGCCCTGCTGGCTGGCTCGGGAGTGGCCGCGGCCTCCGCCGTGGTCCAGGCCAACGGATCCGCCGGGGCTGTCTACATGTACGACGCCGCAGACGGAAGCGCCTTGGACGCCCCCGGATACTCCTACGGGTGGGACGATCAGGTCGTCGGCTCACCCGATGGGGTAGACCCGATGGTCGACTTCTCCTGCCCCGTGGGCACCACGAACGTCTACACCTTCGCCACCACACCGGGCACGGAGCTCGGGGGAACGAACGGCTGGAAGGCATTCTCGCCCAATTCCCTGACCGCAACGGGTGGGGTTCTTCTGCCGAACACCACTCCGTCCGGCCAGATCAACGGGACAGGTCCTGCGATCAAGGCTGCCGGAGGCACCTACTCGCTCGGGTTCGCCTGCACCATTAATAACGGTGTGACTACTGTGGCCGCATACTACCGTACCGCGACCATCACCGCGGGGACGGGTGCGTACACGCTCAGCCGCAATGACGCCACCGTCGTTGTCCCGCCCGTCGTACCTGGACCGCAGAACGGCACCGTCGCTCTCGCTCCCACCACGACTGGCGCCGTCAACGGCGTGCTCGCGCTGACGGTCCCGGCCGGCGCCGCGGCGTCGTTTGGCACCCCGTCACTCGTGAACAACAAGTCGACCACGACCGGCACCCTCGGCAACATCACGGTCAACGATGGCCGGGTACTCACGAGCGAAGGCTGGAACCTCAGCGCGACCGTCGCGGACTTCAAGAACAGTACGGATGCGACGAACATCATCAGCAAGTCCCAGCTCGGCGTCGCGCCGAAGCTGGTCGTTGCCGGCACGTCCGCGACCGGCGTCACCGCCGCCGCGGTCCAGGTGGCCGGTGCGGCATCCGGGACGTACAACTTTGCCTCCGGCTCGGCAGCGAACACGGTCGGCGACAGCGTTCTCAACGCAGACCTGACCTTCGTCGCTCCTCAGGACAAGGCCGCCGGCACCTACACCTCGACGATGACCCTCACGGTCGTCTCGAAGTAGGAGCAGGCACCAGCTGAACAACGGGGGAGGAACGGCGTTCGCGCCGGTCCTCCCCTTCCTCTCACACTGTTTTCCGCCAACGCAGCATCCGCAGAAAGACCGCAGAAATGAGTACGCCGATCGTGACCCTCCGCACCGCCGCCCCCCGCCTCCTGTCTGTCACCGCCGGCGTGTTGGTCACCCTGGGATTGACCGTCAGTCTCGGCGTCTCAGGGGCCTCCGGCGCCTGGGCGGCCGACTCCGACGGCATCGCCGGCGCGCCCTCCGCCGGCGGCGGCGTCGACCAGTCCCGGTCCCGGTTCAGCTACCAAGTCGAACCCGGCCAGACGCTCCAGGACGAATACCTGGTCGAGAACACCG
This sequence comes from Cryobacterium sp. TMT2-15-1, assembly GCF_004402345.1. NCBI lineage: Bacteria > Bacillati > Actinomycetota > Actinomycetes > Micrococcales > Microbacteriaceae > Cryobacterium > Cryobacterium sp. TMT2-15-1. The sequence continues at coordinate 36,452 of NZ_SOGD01000022.1, forward strand.
GCACCACCGTGCAGGCCGTCACCGTCTACGCCACCGACGCCTTCAACGCCGACGACGGCAGCTTCGCGCTCCTCGAGGGAGCCGCGCCCCCCGCGGACGCCGGAACCTGGATCGCTTTCGACAACGGGACCAACAGGATCCAGGTCACGCTCGACCCCGGCGCCCGGCAGGTGCTGCCGTTCACCGTGACGGTCCCGGCCGATGCCACGCCCGGGGACCACGCCGGCGGCGTCATCGTCTCGGCCCTCTCCCCGGCCGGACAGGTCACGGTCGACCGGCGCGTCGGCATCCGCCTGTATGTGCGCGTCAAGGGCCCGCTGCAGCCCGGCCTGACGATCAGCAGCATCGAATCGTCCTACCAGCCGAGTGTCAACCCGTTCTCGGGCGAGACCACCCTGAAAATGAGCCTGACCAACAACGGGAACGTGTCGCTCGGTGCCGACACCGTCTCGCAGGTGCGCGGCTTGTTCGGGATTCCGCTCTCCGGGCTGGTCGATCAGGAGATCTCCGAGATGCTGCCCGGCAGCTCCCGCACGGTCAGCATTGTGATTCCCGGCGTGGGCGCCTGGGTCTACCTGAACCCGCACGTGTCGCTGGCCGCGACCGTCGACGAGGACGCCCTCGCCGCGGGAGTGCTTCCGACCGGCGCGCGCAACAGCGACCTCTTCGTGGTGCCGTGGGCGTTTCTCCTTCTGGTGCTGGTCGGGGGAGGGACCTGGCTGATCGTGCGGTTCAGCCGCAAGCGCGACGCCACGCAGGCCGCCGCCTGGATCGAATACACGGAGGCCGAGGCGCGCCGCAAGGCGCGGGATGAAGCCCCGGCCGAGTTTGCCTCTCGTTAGCTTTCCCGTCAGATCATCGAAACCTTGGACGTGCTAACTAAACCGGTGCTTACCTCCCCTGCCGTGCGCCGGCTTCCGATCGTGGCTCTCATCGCTCTCCTCGCGATGACGGGCATGGTCGGTGTCGCCCTGGGCGCTGCTGCCCCCAGTGCCGTCGCCCGAAGCGCGACTGCCCCCAGTGCCACGTCGGCGACGGATGATCCGCGCGGCGTCGATCTGTCCGTCACGGTGCTCGGACCGACCGGATCCTCGTCACCGGCGTCACCGGCGGGGCCCGGCGCCACGCCCCGCACGACGGCGCCGCAGCCGGCGAAACCAGCCTCGGTGCGCGGAGTCACCCAAACGACTGCAGCAGGGTCGGCCGCGGGGACCCACGCGCTCGGAATCGACCCCACGGCCGTGGGCGGCGTCCTCTATGTCAGCGGCGTCACCGCGTTGCCGAAGCCGGACTTCGGCCCCGGCGGGGGCGACATCGTGCTGGCCTTCACCCTGAAGAATGTCACGACCACCCCGGTCACGTCGAGTCTCAAATTCTGGATCACGAACGCTGTCGGCATGCAGTTGGCCGCAGTCGACGCCGTCGAGGTCACCGACCTTTCACCAGGGGAGACCCGCACGGTCACGGCCACCCTGCCCGACGTCGGCCAGTGGACTTTGTTCACCGGTCACGTCACCTTGACGCCACCGACCGAGGTTCTCGGAACGGCGCTGGGACCGGTGTCCCGGGAGTCCCTCGTCGTCATCCCGCCCTACTTCCTCCTGCTTGTGTTCACGGCCGCCGGCGCATTGACTCTGGGCTCGCGGAAGCTGCCCGTCGTGCGTCGTGCTCGCAACCCGGCAATCGGCGATGGGATGGCGTCGTGACCATCGCAAAGCCGACGCGCCGGTTCAGGGCACCCGGTACGGTCCGCCCGCCCGGCCGTCCCGGCCGTGCGGAATCCAGTCGGCGGTCCGGACCGCCGCGGCCTCCGACGGAGCCCGGAGCACCCAAGCCGCCGAAAATCCCCAGGCCACCCCGACGGATGCCGACGCCCCCGCGACCGCCGGTCGACCTCAGCTCGCGTGATCAGGCCATCCGTTCGACCCTGACGATCCTGGCCGTGCTGATCCTCGGTCTGCTGGCCAACATCACGGTGCTCGGTCAGCTGCAACACGTCGTCAGCCAGCAGCGGCTCACCAACACGTTCCGGTACGAACTCGCCGAGGGAACCGCTCCGGTCAGCGAGGGCACGGTCGACAAGGTCCTGCTCACGGCGGGCACGCCCGTCGCACTGATCGACATTCCGTCCATCGATGTGCACGAGATCGTGGTCGAGGGCACCGACTCCGGCACCCTGCGGGCCGGGCCGGGCCACCGCCGCGACAGCGTTCTCCCGGGGCAGGCCGGGTACAGCGTCATCATGGGCCGGGCCGCAGCCTTCGGCGGACCGTTCAGCCGACTCCAGGAGTTGCGCCCCGGGCAGGAATTCACCGTCATTACCGGCCAGGGCGAACACACGTACTCCGTGCTCGGCGTTCGCTACGCCGGCGATCCGACGCCGCCCGCGCTCGGAGCCGGCAAGAGCCGCCTGGTGCTCGAGACCGCGCGCGGCCCGGCCTTCGTGCCCACCGGCGTCGCCAGAGTGGATGCGGAACTCGTCTCGGAAGCGAAGCCCGCTGGCCCCCGCCAGACCACCTATCTGACCCTGCCGCTTGCCGACAAGGAACTGGCCACGGACACGTCGACCGTGTGGGCGCTCGTCTTCGCGCTGCAGTTCCTGCTCGTGATCGAGCTCGCCGCAGTCTGGGCATTCAGACGGGTCGGCCCCCGCAAGACCTGGGCCGTGTTCCTTCCCGTGGTCACCGTTGGTGGGGTCTTCGTGGCCGACCAGCTCGTGCGCCTGCTCCCGAATCTGCTCTAGCAACCCGAAACGAGTGGTTATGAACGAGAACGTGTACGACGACGAGTTGACGCAGGTGCTTCCGGCTGTGCCGCTCTTTCCCGCAACAACGCCACCACCACGATCGGGGCAGCGCGACCGGAAGCTGCGCCTGCCTGCCCGGTCGGTGTCGAACCGGCGCAGCCGTTTGGGCGGATCGGGCTCGCCGTGGTCAAAACGCCCGGCCGGCCCAGATCTGGTCATCGACGCGCCCTCGCATCAACCGAGCGCGCGCGCCCCTCTCGCCACGCTCGAGGGCCGCAACGTTTCGGCCTGGTTCGGCGAGCGCCAGGTTCTCGACCGGGTCAACCTCGTGATGCCCGCGGGCGTCATCACCTCGCTGATCGGGCCGTCGGGTTGCGGGAAGTCGACGTTTCTGCGCATCCTGAACCGGATGCACGAGCTCGTTCCCTCGGCGAGCCTCGCCGGCCAGGTATTGCTCGAGGGCGAAGACATTTACGACCCGGAACGCAAGCTCGTCGACGCTCGCAAACACATCGGGATGGTCTTCCAGAAGCCCAATCCCTTCCCGGCGATGTCGATCTACGACAACGTGATCGCGGGCCTCACTCTCACCGGCCAGCGTGCGTCGAACGACGAGAAGGACTACCTCGTCGAGAGCTGCCTGACCAAGGCCGGTCTGTGGAAGGAGGTCCGGGACCGTCTGCGCGCCCCGGGTGGCGGGCTGTCCGGCGGCCAGCAGCAACGCCTGTGCATCGCCCGATCCCTGGCGGTGACTCCGCGCATCCTGCTCATGGACGAACCGTGCTCGGCCCTCGACCCTACGTCGACGCGGGTGATCGAGGAGACCATGCTCGAACTCGCCCGGGAGGTGACCATCGTGATCGTGACCCACAACATGCAGCAGGCGCAGCGCGTCTCGCAGAACTGCGCCTTCTTCCTCGCCGCGCAGGGTACGCCCGGCGGGATCGTGGAACACGGACCCACCGACGCCATGTTCGGCAACCCGATCGACCCGCGCACGGCGGACTACGTTAACGGCCGGTTCGGGTAGACGGTGCGGTCGGCGCTGGCGCTGTTTCGGCCTAAGCTGTGGCCATGACCACTGTGGGTTTCGCCGAGATCGAACGCAAGTACGACGTGAATCCGGCTACGGTGTTGCCGCTGCTGCACGACCTTCCCGGAGTGACGCACGTCGAGGAGCCCATCGAACACCAGCTCGACGCGGTTTACTACGACACCGAGGATTTTGTGCTCGCGGCGCGGCACCTGACCCTCCGCCGCCGCACCGGAGGGGATGACGCCGGCTGGCACCTCAAGCTTCCGGTGTCACCGGACGAGCGCCGCGAGCTGCGCGAATCGCTCGGAGACAACCCTGACCGTATCCCCGAATCGCTGCTGAACCTGGTGCGGGTCCACCTGCGCGGGCGCCAGCTCGTGCCGGTCGTGCACCTCCAGAACCGGCGCATTCTGCACCGTCTGGTCGGCGAGAACGAGGCCGTGCTGGCCGAGGTTTGCGATGACCACGTGGAGGCAGAGAGGTTCGCCCCAGTGCCGTTGACCCAGACCTGGCGGGAATGGGAGGTCGAGCTCGTGCACGGCTCTCGCGACCTGCTCGACGCCGCCCAGGAGCGGCTGTCGTCGGTCGGCGTGGAGCCATCCGTGAACCCGTCCAAACTGGCCCGCGCCCTCGGCGACAAGGTGCCGGAGTTCGTCACGGTCCCGGCGATCCGGCCGACCCGCAAGAGCTCGGCCGGCACCGTGCTGATGGCCTACGTGCAGGAACAGGTGCGTGCGATCGGCGTGCAGGATGCACGGGTGCGGGAGAACGACTCGGACGGCGTGCACCGGATGCGCGTGGCCACCCGCCGCTTGCGCTCGGCCCTGTCTACCTACCGGGACCTCCTCGACAGGTCGGTCACCGGCCCCATCCGTGGTGAGCTGCGCTGGCTGGCCGGCGCGCTCGGCGCCGCCCGGGACGCGGAGGTGATCCGGCAGCGCCTCGCCCATCGGCTCGCTCAGGAACCGGCCGGGCTGGTCGTGGGCGCGCTGGGTGAGCGAATCGACACACACTTCGCTGACGTCATCCGCGTGGCCAGGCGCCAGACCCTCGAGACCCTCGACTCCGAGCGGTACTTCCGGCTGCTCGACACGCTCGACGCCGTGCTGACCACCCCGCCGCTGCTCACCCGGGCTGACAAGCCCGCGAGCACCGTCATCCCCGAACTGATCCGTGCCGACTGGAAGCGGCTGCGCGCAGCGGTTTTCCTGGCGCAGGGAACCCCGTCCGGTGCCCTTCGCGATGAGGCGTTGCACGAGGCGCGGAAGCGGGCCAAGCAGCTGCGCTACGCGGCCGAGACGGCGGCGCCGCTGCGGCGCACCCGCGCGGCGCGGCTCGTGGCCGCGGCCCGGCAGGTGCAGGACACCCTCGGCGACCACCAGGACAGCGTCGTTGCCCGGGACGTGCTGCTCCGGCTCGGCATGGCCGCGTACCTGCAGGGGGAGAACGCCTTCAGCTACGGCCGGCTGCACGCCGTGGAACAGGGCGGGGCCGCCGCCGTGGAGACGCACTTCTTCCGCACCTGGCGGGACTTTCCGAAGGCTTCGATCTCGAAGTAACCCCTAGTCGAAGCCGAGGCTGAGCTTGCGCAGCAGGGTCGCGAGTCCGGTCTGCTCGCTCGGCGACAGCGTGGCGAGCAGCTCGGCCTCGGCGTCGACCAGCCGGGTGATGGCGGCATCCACCCGGGTCAGGCCGGCCGGGTTCATCCCCACGAAAATGCCGCGCCCGTCGTTGGGGTCCGTGCGCCGGGTGACCAGCCCCCGCTCGACGAGCCGGTCGATCCGGTTGGTCATCGTGCCGCTGGAGACCAGCGTCTGCTGCAGCAGGGCTTTCGGGCTCAGCTCGTAGGGTGCCCCCGCACGGCGCAGCGCCGAGAGCACGTCGAACTCCCAGGAGTCCAACTCTGAGCGGGAGAACGCGGTGCGGCGGGCGCGGTCCAGGTGCTTGGACAGACGGGCCACGCGTGACAGCACCTGAAGCGGTGAGAAGTCGAGGTCGGGCCGTTCGCGCAGCCAAGCGTCAACGATCCGGTCGACTTCGTCATGTGCGGGCATCCGTCTATTATCCCGCTCAGGCACGCCAACCGGCGCAGGAGCGCGTCCCAGGAGCGCCGGGGCGCGCTATCGGCGCGATATCTGGCAGACTTGTTACCGTTGGTCGGCCGTCGGTCGGCGAATTCCGCCGTGGTGTAATGGCAGCACGACAGCCTTTGGAGCTGTTAGGTCTAGGTTCGAGTCCTGGCGGCGGAGCACTGCATGGCGTCACCATCCGGTCTTCCCCGGGCGGCTCCACCGAAGCTAGAGGAAACCCCGTGACTGATTCCCGACTCGCAATCGTCGTGCTGGCCGCCGGCCAGGGCACCCGCATGAAATCAAGCACTCCGAAACTTCTGCACGAGCTGGCCGGTCTCCCCATTCTCAGCCATGTGCTGGCGACATCCCGCGCCCTCGAAGCGGCACACGTCGTCACCGTGGTGCGCCACGAGCGCGACCAGCTGGCCGCCCTCGTCGGCAAGGACCTGCCCGAGAGCCTGATCGTCGACCAGGACGAGCTGCCCGGCACCGGACGGGCCGTGGAGCAGGCCATCACCGCCCTCCCCGATGACTTCGAGGGCGACGTGCTCGTGGTCAGCGGCGACGTGCCGCTGCTGAACGCGGCCACGCTGGCCAGTTTCGTCGCCGCGCACCGCGACCGGGACGTCTCGGCCACCGTGCTCTCCTCCTTTCCGGAGGACGCCACCGGCTATGGCCGCATCGTGCGCTCCGAAGAGGGCGCCTTCGACCGCATTGTCGAGCAGAAGGATGCGACGGCCGAGGAACGTGCCATCTCCGAGACGAACGCCGGGGTCTACGTCTTCCGCGTAGCCGAGTTGCGCGAGCAGCTGGCCAACGTCACCACCGAGAACGCGCAGGGAGAGAAATACCTCACCGACGTGGTCGGGCTGCTACGCCAGGCCGGGGCCGAAGTGCGGGCCGTGCCGGTCGCGGACGCCTGGCTGGTGGCCGGCATCAACGACCGGTCCCAGCTCAGCGAGACCGCGCGCCAGCTGAACGGCCTCATCGTCTACGGCTGGCAGTTGGCCGGCGTGACCGTGCAGGATCCTGCTACCACCTGGATCGACCTCAAGGCAAAGCTGGCTCCGGATGTCATCATCCGGCCGGGTACGCAGATCCTCGGTTCGACCGTGATCGAGACCGGTGCCGTGATCGGCCCGGACACCACCCTCCTCGATTGTGAAATCGGCGAGAACGCGGTGGTGAAGCGCACGGATGCGACGCTCGCGGTCATCGGCGCCGGCGCATCCGTCGGTCCGTTCGCCTATCTGCGCCCGGGCACGAGCCTGGGCGCTGACGGCAAGATCGGCACCTTTGTCGAGACCAAGAACGCGACCATCGGCGCGGGTAGCAAAGTGCCGCACCTCAGCTACGTCGGCGACGCGACCGTGGGAGTGGGATCGAACATCGGGGCCGGCACGATCTTCGCCAACTACGACGGTGTGACCAAGAACCACACTGAGATCGGGTCCCACGTGCGCACCGGGTCGCACAACGTGTTCGTCGCGCCGATTAGGATTGGGGACGGAGCGTACACGGGTGCCGGAACAATCGTCCGTAAGGACGTGCCGGCCGGGGCCTTGGGCCTCACCGTGGCCCCACAACGCAATATGGACGGCTGGGTACAGACCAACCGCCCAGGAACCGACGCGGCGGCGGCTGCGGCAAAGAGTGGAGACTAGGTGTCTGGAATCAAGACCAGCGGCGAAAAGCGACTTGTATTGGTTTCGGGGCGAGCACACCCGCAACTGGCACTGGACATCGCCACGGAACTTGGTACCGAACTCGTTCACACCGACGCACGCACCTTCGCGAACGGCGAGATCTACGCGCGCTTCGACGAGAGCGTGCGCGGCTCGGACACCTTCGTGATCCAGTCGCACACCGACCCGATCAACGAGTGGCTGATGGAACAGCTGATCATGGTCGACGCGCTCAAGCGGGCCTCCGCCAAGCGCATCACCGTCGTGGCGCCGTTCTACCCTTACGCCCGCCAGGACAAGAAGGGCCGCGGCCGCGAGCCGATCTCGGCCCGGCTGATCGCCGACCTGTTCAAGGTCGCCGGAGCCGACCGGATCATGGCCGTCGACCTGCACGCCGCCCAGATCCAGGGTTTCTTCGACGGCCCCGTCGACCACCTCTTCGCCATGCCCGTGCTGCTCGAGCACTTCAAGGAGAAGCTCGACCCGGCCACCCTGACGGTCGTCTCGCCTGACATGGGCCGCGTGCGCGTCGCCGACATCTGGAGCGACAAGCTCGGCGCCCCGCTGGCCATCATCCATAAGCGTCGCGACCCGAAGGTCGCCAACCGGGTCTCCGTGCACGAGATCGTCGGTCAGGTCGAGGGTCGCGTCTGCCTGATCGTCGACGACATGATCGACACCGGCCGCACAATCGTTCTCGCCGCCGAGGCTTTGCGCGCCGCCGGCGCGATCGGTGTCGTCGTCGCCGCAACCCACGCCGTGTTCAGCCATCCGGCGCTGGAGCTGCTGCAGAATCCCGCGATCTCCGAGGTCGTCGTCACCGACACCCTGCCGATCCCCGAGGAGAAGCGCTTCCCCACGCTCACCGTACTGCCGATCGCGCCGCTTCTGGCGCGGGCCATCCACGAGGTCTTCGACGAGGGTTCCGTCACCTCGATGTTCGAGGGCGCCGCATAGCCGCGGGCTCTTCGCACAGCGAACCCCGGCCGGTCGTCGACGAATGTCGGTGACCGGCCATCGGTCTGTCCGGGCCCGGTCCTGATCGGGGTCGGGTCTACACGGGAATCTCGGTGCTGGGCGCCCGGGGCGCCGAGGGAATGATGCCGAGCGGCACGACATACGTCTCGCGCTCGTTCAGATCGATCGCGTAGCACTGCCAGCCGAAGCCGCCCGGACCGCTCAGCTCGAAGCGGGCGTCGAAGTCGACGGCGCCCGGATAGTACCGAGCCGTGGCCACGCTGCACGCATTGGCGGCCGTGGTCGTCGCCACCTGCACGCTCGTCAGGATGCCGGGCACGATCAGCGCCACGAGCCCGAGCACGACGACGATGCGCATCATCAGGAGGGTGCGCGGACTGCGCAGGGGCCGGCCGGCATCCAGCGGCTCGTAACCGGAGAGTTCGGGGTGGTCGTCGCTCGTCATCAGGCTCCCAGTATCGCAAACCCGGCTGCTTCGTGCTGGAGCTCCCCAACAGTTTGTCCCGCCGGGAGCGACGCGGCCACCCCTCCCCAGGCTCCCCGGGCCGCGCGGGACCCACGGAACACGGGGGAGCGGCACCGGACCCGCTTCACACCGCGACCCTCGGCAGATGGCTGACGCGCGAATCGACGAGCACACCGGGTTGTACCTCTCGGGCGGGGCCGCCACCACGGAGTCAGGTGACCGGCAGTTTCGGCGTGAGGCGCAGTTCGGGAGGAGCGCACTACGGTTACGCCGTGGTGTCTTCACCACGACGGATCACTGGGGGCCGCTCTCACCGCGACAGAGGCACCTCGCCGAGATCCGCGCGGTCGTCGCCACGCGGACGCGCGACCCTCTGATCAGCCATCAATCGGCGGCGGCCGTGTGGGGGATTCCCCTGGCTGAGGCCTGGCCGAGCACGGTGCACGTGCTCGCACCACCGCAGTCCGGGGCGCGGAGCAAGAATGGCGTGACGGTCCACCGCATCGACGTTCCCGACGGTGACATCGTCGACATCGACGGGATGCTCGTGACCAGTCCCGCGCGCACCCTGCTCGACCTGGCACGCACCACGAGTTTTGCCACAGCCGTCGTCGCGATCGACCACGCCCTCAACCCGCGAAGTGCATCCCCGGAGGTCTTCCTGACGGACGAGGTGCTGCGCGAGAAACTCCAGGAGTCGGTGTCACCCCGGGGATGGGTGAAGGCGGAACGGGCCATCCGCTTCGGACGGCCCAATGCGGACGACCCGGGTGAATCGCTCAGTCGCGTGGCGATCTTCGAGCTGGGCTTCCCCGATCCCGTGCTGCAGACGTGCCATCGCAACCCTCGCGGCGGCTTCTACTTCACCGACTTCGAGTGGCCGACCTATCGTCTGATCGGGGAGTTCGACGGGCAGGGCAAATACCTGAAGGCGGAGTACCTCCGGGGACTCACGCCCGAGGAAGCGGTCACCCGGGAGAAGGTGCGCGAGGATGACCTCCGCGCGGAAGGCAATCGCATGGCCCGCTGGGGTTCGGCCGATGTGCGCCGGCGCGGTTCGCTCCTGCGCATCCTCACAACCGCAGGGCTCCCGGTCCTCCGCTAATCTGCCGGCTGGCACACCGGTGTTGCCAGAGCATAAAACTGTTGCCGAAGCGGACAACTGTTGCCGGTGTGCGGGCAACACTCGTCCGCTCCGGCAACAGTTGCGGCACCGGAGGAGCGGGTCTAGTGCGAGGAGCCCTCGGTCTCGATCTCGCTGCGGTCCCCGGACCACAGGGTGTGGAAGGTTCCGGGCATGTCGACGCGCTTATAGGTGTGCGCGCCGAAGAAGTCGCGCTGGCCCTGCACGAGTGCGGCGGGGAGCCGCTCGCTCGCGAGCGAGTCGAAGTAGCTGAGCGCCGACGCGAAGCCGGGAACCGGGATGCCCGACAGTGCCGCGGTCGAGACCACCCGGCGCCACGCCGACTCGCCGTCGGCGACGGCCTGGGCGAAGTACGGGTCGGCGAGCAGGGAGGCGATCGACGGGTCGTTGGCGTAGGCGTCGACGATGCGGTTCAGGAACTGGGCGCGGATGATGCAGCCGCCGCGCCAGATCGTGGCGATGGCGCCCTTGTCCACGGTCCAGCCGTACTTCTTCGCACCGGCGATGATCGCGTCAAAGCCCTGGGCATAGGCAACGACTTTCGACGCGTAGAGCGCCTGGCGAACGTCGTCTTGGAAGGTGTGGCCGACGACGGCGATTTCCGGGCGGGCGGTGATGGCGGCGCGCACGGGGACGCGCTGCTCCGGGTGGCTGGACACGGCGCGGGCGAAGACGGCCTCGGCGATGCCGCCGACGGGCACGCCCAGGTCGAGCGCGTTCTGCACGGTCCACACGCCGGTGCCCTTCGAGCCGGCCTCGTCGAGCACGACATCGATAAACGGCAGGCCGGTCTTGGCGTCGACCTGGCGCAGCACCTCGGCGGTGATCTCGATCAGGTAGCTCTCGAGGTCACCCTCGTTCCACTCGGTGAACACGTCGGCGATGGCGGCGGGGGAGTGCCCGGTCACCTTGCGGAGCAGATCGTATGCCTCCGCGATGAGCTGCATGTCGGCGTATTCAATGCCGTTGTGGATCATCTTGACGAAGTGACCGGCGCCATCCGTGCCGATGTGAGTGACGCAGGGGACGCCGTCGACGACGGCCGCGATCGATTCGAGGATCGGGCCGAGGGTCTTGTAGGCCTCCACCGAGCCGCCGGGCATAATGCTGGGGCCCTTGAGAGCACCCTCTTCGCCGCCGGAGATGCCGGCGCCGACGAAGTTCACGCCCGTGGCGCGCACCTCTTTCTCGCGGCGGATGGTGTCCTGGAAGTCGGCGTTGCCACCGTCCACGATGATGTCGCCGGGCTCGAACAGGTCGGTCAGTCGGCTGATCACGGCATCCGTGCCCGCACCGGCCTGCACCATGATGATCGCGGTACGCGGCTTCTGCAGCGACGCCACGAACTCCTCGATGGTCTCTGAGGCGACGAAGCCGGCCTCGGGGTGCTCGGTCGTGAGCAGGCGGGTGCGCTCGGGGGAGCGGTTGTACACCGCCACGGTGTTGCCCGCACGGCTGGCCAAGTTGCGGGCGAGATTCGAGCCCATCACCGCCAGTCCCACTACGCCAATGTTTGCCTGTGCTGCGCCGGTTTCGGCCACGTTTGCTCCTTCAGCTATCTGTTCTCAGAACTCCTTCAAGGCTAGTCGCTCGGCCCATGGCCGTGACGTGGGGTGACGCGGGCGGCGTTGGTGACGGATGCCGCTGCGCGCGTTCGCCGCGCGCCGTCGCCTCCGCTAGACTCAGGAGTTGAACTTCGGCGAGGGCTGCCGCCCGCCGGGAAACCGAGGGTGCGGCATCCGTTATCGACGCGGCGGAATGCTTCACGGCCTTTCCTCACGCTGACACGCGTTCGAGTTGAAAATGAACCAGTACCCATCTTTGCGGGCATCGTCCGCAAACCAGATCTGGGCCGTAGCGGTCCGCAAGGAGATACACCATGGCTGACGCCACCAACAAGATTGTCGCCGACCTGCGCGTGAAGTTCGGCAAGGGCGCCGCCCGCAAGCTGCGCGTGCTGGGCAAGATCCCCGCCGTCATGTACGGCCACGGCACCACCCCGGTTCACGTTGCGCTTCCCGCGCACCAGATCGGCCTGCTGCTGCGTCGTGCGAACGCCGTCCTCGAGCTGGACATCGACGGCAAGACCCACCTGACCCTGGTCAAGGACGTGCAGAAGGACCCGTTCCTGCAGATCATCGAGCACCTCGACCTCATCGTCATCCGCAAGGGTGAGAAGGTCCAGGTCGAGGTTGCCGTGCACCTGACCGGTGAGTCGGCCTCCGGCACCATGGCTGACCTGGACTCCAAGACCCTTCTTCTCGAGGTCGAGGCCACCAGCATCCCGCAGAACGTCCAGGTCTCGATCGAGGGCCTCGAAGACGGCGACCAGATCCGCGCGAAGGACGTCGTGCTGCCCAAGGGCGCCACGCTCGTCTCCGACGAAGAAGCCGTCGTCGTGCTCGTGCACCTGCCTGCCGAGGAAGAGGAAGAGGAAACAGAAGAGGGCGAGGCCGTAGAGGGCGACGCCGAGGCTGCCCCCGCCGAGTAGTCATTCCCTTCTGGTTTCGTCGCAAGCGGAGGATTCCCCTGGACGACAATCTCTGGCTCGTAGTCGGGCTCGGCAACCCCGGGCCCGACTACGCCAGCAACCGACACAATGTCGGCCACATGGTGGCTACCGTGCTCGCCGACCGCGTGTCGGCCAACTTCAAGAACCATAAAACGAATTCCTCGGTTGCCGAAGGGCGCAGTTTCCCGGGAGGTCCGAAGCTGGTGCTGGCCAAGCCGAACACGTACATGAACGTGACCGGCGGGCCGGTGGCCGCGCTCCTGCGCTTCTACTCGCTGGAGCCGGCACGCCTGATCGTGATCCACGACGACCTCGACCTGCCGTTCGACACAATGAAGATCAAGGTCGGCGGGGGCCACGGCGGCCACAACGGCCTCCGGGACATCATCGCCGCCGCAGGCACGAACGAGTTCATCCGCATCCGCGTCGGCATTGGGCGCCCGCCCGGCCGCCAGCCCGCCGCGGACTTCGTGCTGCACGACTTCACGTCCACCGAGCGATCGGCTCTGCCCAACCTGTTGACGGATGCCGCCGACGCGATCCAACTGATCGCCGCGGAGGGCGTCGCCGCGGCGCAGCAGAAGTTCCACGCCCCCTGATGCCCTCTGGCCGCCCGGGTTGGCTGTCAGCCTGGTTGCGTAGACTTATCTGGTGACTCTTCAGGGCTTAATTGCCACACTTTCGCGCGCCTCCACATTCGACAATGCCCTCGCCTTCGCGAACCGGGACGTCGACTTCTCCCTCACCGAGGGGCTCCGCGCGCCGTTGCTCGCCGCGCTGCTCGAGCAGCGCACCCGGCTGGAGAAGGCCCCGGCCCTGCTGCTGATCACCGCCACCGGGCGGGAGTCGGAGGCGCTGCACGAGAACCTTGCCTGCTTCGCGGCCGACGCCGAGATCATCGACTTCCCGGCCTGGGAGACGCTGCCGCACGAACGGCTCAGCCCCAGCGCCGAAATCGTCGGTAAGCGGCTCTACGCCCTGCGACGGATGCGCGAGTGGGAAGAGAACGCACCGGCGGGGCGGCGCCCCCTGATCGTCATCGCGTCCGTGCGCGCCGCGCTACAGCCCGTGGCCGACAACCTCACCGACTACGAGCCGATCGACCTGGTCGCCGGCCAACGCGGCCACGACCTCTCCGCCATCGCGCGCCAACTCGTCGACGTTGCGTACGCCCGGGTGGACATGGTCACCCGGCGCGGCGAGTTCGCGGTGCGCGGCGGTATCCTCGACGTGTTCCCGTCGATCGCCCCACACCCCTTCCGGGTCGAGTTCTTCGGCGACGAGGTCGAACAGATCCGCGCGTTCTCGGTCGCTGACCAGCGCTCCTTCCCTGACCCGGTCGACTCGGTGAGCCTGCCGCCGAGCCGCGAGCTGTTGCTCAGCCCCGCCGTGCGGCAGCGGGCGCGCGAGATGCAGCACGAGTTCCCGAGCCTGTCCGGCCTGCTCGCGAAGATCGCCGAGGGCATCCCGGTCGAGGGCATGGAGAGCCTCGCGCCCGCCCTCGTCGACCGGCTCGTGCCGATCACCCACTACCTGCCCGCCGAGGCGGCCGTCGCCGTCATCTCGCCCGAGCGCGTCGCATCCCGCGCGATCAGCCTCGCCGAAACCAACCGGGAGTTCCTCGGCGCCGCGTGGAGCGCCGCGACCGCGGGCGCCGAGGCGCCGATCGACCTGGAATCCGGCGACTTCCTCACCCTCGGGCGGCTGCGCGAGGCCGTGCAGTTCAGCGCGCCCGGCGCCCCCGCGTCCGCACACGTGTGGTGGACCCTGAGCTCCTTCCAGGCGGCGCCGACGGACGCGCCAGTTCTTCCGGAGCACCGCGAAATCGACGACCTGCTCACGGTGCGGGTCGAGGGCGACGCCGTGCCGAGTTTCCAGGGCAACGTCGAGGGCGCCGTCGGTCACCTGGCCGAGCGGCTGAAGGCCGGCTGGACCGTCGGCATCGTCGCCCAGGGTGCCGGGCTGGTCGAACGTGCCGCCGACGTTCTGGCCGAGCGGGAGCTGCCCGCCCGGATCGTCACGGAATGGCCGAGCCGACCCGAGGCCGGTATCGCCTACCTGCTGAAAGCATCCGTCGACCACGGTTTCGAACTGCCGGAGACGAAATTCTCCCTGGTCAGCGAGTCAGAATTCTACGGCCGCACCGTCGGCTACGACGCGCGCCAGGTGAAGAAGCTGGCCAGCCGACGCAAGAACGTCGTCGATCCGTTGCAGTTGAAGGCCGGCGACCACGTCGTGCACCAGACGCACGGCATCGGCCGGTTCATCGAGCTCACCCAGCGTGAGGTCTCCAGCGGCGGCCGCAACCCGGTCAAGACCAAGCGCGAATACCTCGTGCTCGAGTACGCGCCGTCGAAGCGCGGGCACCCGGGAGACAAGCTCTACGTGCCCACCGACCAGCTCGACCTGGTCAGCCGCTACGTCGGCGGCGAGGCGCCGGCGCTGAGCAAAATGGGCGGCAGCGACTGGTCGGCGGCGAAGACCAAGGCGCGTCGTGCCGTGCGGGACATCGCCGTCGAGCTCGTCAAGCTCTACTCCGCACGGATGGCCAGCAAGGGTCATGCCTTCGGGCCGGACACCCCCTGGCAGCGCGAGCTGGAGGAGGCCTTCCCATTCGCGGAGACGCCCGACCAGCTCACCACCATCGACGAGGTCAAGGCCGACATGGAACGGCCCATCCCGATGGACCGGCTGCTCTCCGGCGACGTCGGGTTCGGCAAGACCGAGGTGGCCGTGCGCGCCGCGTTCAAGGCGATCCAGGACGGCAAGCAGGTCGTCATGCTCGTGCCCACCACCCTGCTCGTGCGCCAGCATATGGAGACGTTCCAGGAACGCTTCGCCGGGTTCCCGGTGCACCTGCGCGCGCTCAGCCGGTTCCAGTCCGAGAAGGAATCCCGCGAAACCATCGCGGGCATGCTCGACGGCACCGTCGACCTCGTGATCGGCACCCACCGGCTGCTGTCGGACTCCATCGTGTTCAAGGACCTGGGTCTCGTGATCATCGACGAGGAGCAGCGCTTCGGCGTGGAGCACAAGGATGCGCTGAAGAAGCTCAAGACCAACGTGGATATCCTCGCGATGAGCGCCACGCCCATCCCGCGCACGCTGGAGATGGCGGTCACCGGCATCCGGGAGATGTCCACCCTGGCCACCCCGCCGGAGGACCGGCACCCGATCCTCACCTTCGTCGGACCGTACTCCGACCGCCAGGTGGCCGCGGCCATCCGGCGGGAGCTGCTGCGGGAGGGCCAGATCTTCGTCGTGCACAACCGGGTGTCGAGCATTAACCGGGTGGCCGCGAAGCTGGCCGAGCTCGTACCCGAGGCGCGGATCGCCGTGGCGCACGGCCAGCTGCCTGAGGCCCAGCTCGAACAGGTCGTCGTGGACTTCTGGGAGCGCAAGTTCGATGTGCTCGTCTCGACCACGATCATCGAGACCGGCCTCGACATCGCCAATGCGAACACGATCATCATCGACCGGGCCGACAAGTTCGGGCTCAGCCAGCTGCACCAGCTGCGCGGGCGGGTCGGCCGTGGCCGCGAACGCGCCTACGCCTACTTCCTCTACGACGAGAACAAGCCGTTGACTGAGATCGCCCACGACCGGCTGTCGACCATCGCGGCGAACAACGAACTGGGCGCCGGCATGCAGGTCGCGCTGAAGGACCTCGAGATCCGCGGCGCCGGCAACCTGCTCGGCGGCGAGCAGGCCGGCCACATCGCCGGGGTCGGCTTCGACCTCTACCTGCGCATGATCGGCGAGGCCGTGAGCACCTTCCGCGGCGACGTCGCGGAGGGCCAGACCGAACTTCGGCTGGAACTGCCCGTCGACGCGCACATCCCCGAGGACTACGTCGACAGCGAACGGCTGCGCCTCGAGGCCTACCAGAAGCTGTCCGCCGCCAGCTCGCCGACGGCCGCGAAGGACCAGATCGACCTGGTTCTCGAGGAGCTCACCGATCGCTACGGAGAACCGCCGCAGCCGGTACAGAACCTGGTGCTGGTGTCGCGCCTGCGCTGGCTGGCCCAGCAGGCCGGCCTGGGCGAGGTCGTGGCCATGGGCTCAAACCTGCGGGTGTCGCCGGCGAACCTCGCCGACTCGATGCAGGTGCGCCTGCAGCGCATGTACCCCGGCTCGCGCTACTTCACCCAGAACGGTGCGCTGACCGTGCCCATGCCGCGCATCAACGGGGAACCGCTCGGGGATGCGGCGCTGATCGCCTGGGCCGGCAACCTGCTCGACGCTCTCTTCCCGCGTCCCGTCGCCGCGGTCGCGTAGCCCGCGGCCGGTGCAGAACCCGGCAATTCGGGACGATTAGAGTTGTCTCGTGACCCTTTCAGACATCCCCGCCGGCCCGGCACCGGCCTCCAGTCTCGATGAGCTGGTTCGCGTGGTGGCTCTGCTGCGAGCCCCGGGCGGATGCCCGTGGGATGCCGAGCAGACCCACGAGTCGCTGGTGCAGTACCTGACCGAGGAGACGCACGAACTGATCGAGGCGATCGAGTCGGGCAGCCGCGACGAGATGCTCGAGGAGCTCGGCGACGTGCTCTACCAGGTGATCTTCCACGCCGACCTGGCCGCGCACACCGACGGCGAGGGCTTCGACATCCACGATGTCGCCGCGCACATGACCGCGAAAATGGTCGGGCGGCATCCGCATGTCTTCGGCGACGTGAACCTGGAAACGGCCGACGACGTGGCCCGCGCCTGGGACGACTTCAAGGCCGCGGAGAAGCCCTCCCGCACGAGCGTGCTCGACGGGATCCCGCAGGGAATGCCGGCGCTCGCGCTCGCCGACAAGGTGCTCGGCCGAGCCCAGAAGATCGGGCTGATCGGCACCGAGGCCGCGTTCCCGCTTCCGATCGAGACCGAAGACCAGCTCGGCCCGCTGCTGCTGGCCATCGTGTCTGCGGCCAAGAGTCACGGGCTCGACTCCGAACGTGCCCTGCGCACGGCCCTCCGCGGTCTGCAGGACGAGATCCGCGAGGCCGAGACGACGGATGCCGGCGACGTTGCCGACGCCGGCATCATCGGGCTGCCCGGCTGAGGCCTGCGCGAAGGCCTGCGCGAAGGCTTGGGCTGAGGCCACGCGACGGTGCCGACAGGGCGGTGCCGGAACCGTCCAACCATGAGCCAGACATCCTTCACTGGTCCTCTGTCCGCGCAGATCGGGGCTTGTTTCGCGCCGCCCGGGGCTCGATGCCCATGCTCCTGACCATCGCCCGGGGTGCCGGTGACGACCACGTCGACATCGAGCACTACATCGTATGTGAAGCCGTGTCGGGCGTCCCGGCGGAAACGGACGGGCCGACCCGAACTGACACAATTGGGGCTATGGCAACACCAGTGACCCCTCCCCGTGGCATGCGCGACTTCCTCCCCGCCGACAAGGCATCCCGGGAGCACGCGCTGGCCGTGATCCGGCGAAGCTTCGCGGCGCACGGCTTCGACGAGATCGAGACCCCCGTGATGGAAGACGCGGCCCGGCTGCACTCCGGGCTCGGCGGCGACAACGAGAAACTCGCTTTCGCCGTGCTGAAGCGTGGGTTGAAGCCGACGGATGCCGCGGCCGCCGCCGAATCCGGCGACCTGCTCGGGCTGGCAGACCTGGGCCTGCGCTTCGACCTCACCGTGCCGCTCGCCCGGTTCTACGCGACTCACCGGGCGGAACTGCCGACGGTGTTCCGGTCCATCCAGATCGCGCCGGTCTGGCGGGCGGAGCGTCCGCAGAAGGGCCGCTACCGGCAGTTCGTGCAGTGCGACATCGACATCATCGGCGAGTCCGGCCTGCTTGCCGAGATTGAGCTGATCACCGCGACCGCCGCCGCGCTCGACGCCCTCGGCCTGACCGGGTGCTCCATCCGCGTCAACGACCGCCGCATCCTGACCACCCTGCTCGCGCATTGGCGTGTGGCGCCCGAGCTGAACGAACGCGCGCTGATCGTGATCGACAAACTCGACAAGATCGGCGTCGACGGGGTCGTCACGGAGCTCGCTGGCCTGGGCATCGCCACCGACGGCGTGGCCGATACCCTGAGCCAGATCGCCGATGCCGGTTGGACGGCCGCCGAGCCGACCCCGCCGGTCTGGCTCGACACGGATGCCTTCGCCGACCTGCTCGCGCTGCGCGCCGCGATGCCCGAGGTGCGGCTCGTGTTCGACCCGACCCTGGTGCGCGGGATGGGCTATTACACCGGCACCATCTTCGAGATTTCACACCCCGATCTGGGCTACTCCCTCGGCGGTGGCGGCCGGTACGATGGCATGATCGGCCGCTTCCTCGGCACCGAGGTGCCGGCGTGTGGGTTCTCGATCGGGTTCGAGCGTATCGTCGACCTGCTGGGCGTGGATGCGGCATCCGCTGAGAACGCCGTCGTGCTGGTGTACGACAAGGGAACAGACCCGGCCCGACTCGTGGCGCTCAAGCGAACACTGGTCGAACAGGGCCTTCGGGTGCGCCTCGAACAGCGCACCAAGAACGTCAAGGCGCTGCTGGAACGCGCGGCCGGCGCCGGTTACGGGCGCTACGCGTTCGTCGGGGCGGATGCCTCCGGCGCGGGCGAACTCGATTTCCGTCCTCTCGGCGGCTGAGGCCAGTCGCTAGACTGTTATGGGATTGGAACACGGCGCTGTCTTCCTCGATTCCTTCAGACCAACACCCCAACAATTAAAAAATATAGGAAACAGGAGATAGCTGTGGCTCTCATTGAGGCAGTAGTAGCGCGCGAGATTCTTGACTCCAGAGGCAACCCGACCGTTGAGGTCGAGGTATTGCTTGATGACGGTTCGGTCAGCCGTGCCGCCGTTCCGTCCGGCGCATCCACCGGTGCGTTCGAGGCTTACGAGCTGCACGACGGCGACAAGTCACGTTATTTGGGCAAGGGCGTCCGCAAGGCCGTTGACGCCGTCATCGACGAGCTCGGCCCGGCAGTCGAGGACCTCGACGCCGCTGACCAGCGCATCATCGACGCCGTCCTGAACGAGACCGACGGAACCGACAACAAGCACCGCGTCGGCGCCAACGCTATCCTGGGCGTCAGCCTGGCCGTCGCCAAGGCCGCCGCAACCTCGGCCGGCCTGCCGCTGTTCCGCTACCTCGGTGGCCCGAACGCACACACCCTTCCGGTCCCGATGATGAACATCATCAACGGAGGCTCCCACGCCGACAACGACGTGGACATTCAGGAATTCATGGTCGTCCCACTCGGCGCCGAGTCCTTCGCCGAGGGCCTCCGCTGGGGCACCGAGACCTACCACGCCCTCAAGGCGCTGCTCAAGTCCAAGGGCCTCTCCACCGGCCTCGGCGACGAGGGTGGCTTCGCCCCCAACCTGCCGAGCAACCGTGCCGCTCTCGACCTCATCGTCGAAGCCATTCAGAACGCCGGCTACACGCCCGGCAAGGACATCGGTCTGGCGCTCGACTGCGCCGCCTCCGAGTTCTACAAGGACGGCGTCTACCACTTCGAGGGCAAGGAACTCACCGCCCTGGAGCTGTCTGCGTACTACGTCGAGCTCGTTGCCGCCTACCCGCTCGTCTCGATCGAAGACCCGCTCGAGGAAGACGACTGGGACGGCTACGTTCACCTCACCGCCGAGCTCGGAGACAAGGTCCAGATCGTCGGCGACGACCTCTTCGTGACCAACCCGGTGCGCCTTGCCAAGGGCCTGGCCCTCGGCACCGCGAACTCCATCCTGGTCAAGGTCAACCAGATCGGCACCCTGACCGAGACGCTTGACGCGGTGTCCCTCGCGCAGCGCGCCGGATACACCGCCGTCATCTCGCACCGCTCCGGTGAGACCGAGGACACCTTCATCGCCGACCTCGCGGTTGCGACGGATGCCGGCCAGATCAAGACCGGAGCACCCGCCCGCAGCGAGCGCGTCGCCAAGTACAACCAGCTGCTCCGCATCGAGGAAGAGCTGGGCGAGGCCGCCGTGTACGCGGGCCGCTCTGCCTTCCCTCGCTTCACGGCGTAGTTCGACTGGAGCTCTCGGAGCGCGGGTTCATCCCCGCGGCTTCGGGAGCTCCATTTTTTTGTCCGATTGCGGTTAGGGTTCCAGTGCGGGACAACCGCGACCAGCGATTCACGAAGGGAGTTGCCGTGGCCAGGAAACGCGCCGAAGAACAGCCCGTCGCGCTGCCCCCGACCGAGACCGCGGCCGCGCGCTGGCTGCGCGGCCTGCGCCTGTCCGGGTTTTCTCTGGTGATGATGGGCCTCCTGATCATGGCCGTGATCGTCCTTGCGCCCGGCATCCGCACCTACGCCGACCAGCGCCAGCAGATCGAATCGCTCACGGCGGCGGTCGAGGCCCAGCAGGGCGCCGTGGAAGAGTTGAAGAGCGAGCGAGAACGCTGGAACGACCGCACCTACGTCACCACGCAGGCCAGGGACCGACTGTCCTATGTGCTTCCCGGCGACGTGAGCTTCCTCGTGATCAACGATCTGGCCCTGCCCGTCGCGGGTGACGCGGCCGCACCGGTCGCCACCCCCACCATCCAAACCACCAACGTCGATTGGCTCTCCTCCATGTTCGCCTCCGTAATGACGGCCGGTTTGGCTCCCGAGGCCGCGAAATGACCCGGCCTCCCTTCGATTCGGTCACCGAGGACGACATCACTATCGTCTCGGCTCAGCTGGGACGCCCGGCCCGCAACGTCGTGGGCATCGCCGCGCGCTGCGTTTGCGGCGCCCCGACTGTGGTGGCGACGGCGCCGCGCCTTGCCGACGGCACCCCCTTCCCCACGTTGTATTACCTGACGCACCCCGCGGCGACCGCCGCGCTGTCGTTCCTTGAGGCCACCCAGGTGATGAACGAGTACAACCAGTTGCTGGCCGACGACGAGCAGGTGCGTGCCCGCTACCGGCGTGCGCATGAGGGTTTCCTCGCCGACCGGGAGATCCTGGGCACGGTTCCGGAAATCGTCGGCATCTCCTCCGGCGGCATGCCCGAACGCGTGAAATGCCTGCACGCGCTGGCCGCGCACTCTCTGGCCGCAGGTCCCGGAGTGAACCCGATCGGTGATCTGGCCCTCGCCCGGGCAGCCTGGACGCCCGCCGTCTGCGAGTGCCTCGACTACACCACGGCCGACGAGTGACCCGCTCCGCCTGGCGTCGGATCGGCGCGGGCGTCGCCCTGGGCCTGACCATGGCGCTGGGCGGGGCTTTCGTTGCACCGACCGCGCCGGCCTTCGCGGAGAACACGCAGGTGCGTGACCTTGAGTACTGGCTCAACGACTACGGATTCACCCAGGCCTGGAATACGACCCGTGGTGCGGGTGTGACGGTGGCCGTCATCGACACGGGTGTCGCCGGCGTCGCCGACCTCACCGGTGCGGTCGTCGGCGGAACGGATGTCTCCGGGCTCGGCTCCGCCAACGGGCAGACGCCCGTCGGAGAAGGCAGCGAGCACGGAACTCTGGTGGCATCCCTGCTGGCCGGCCGCGGCACGGGTGAGGGGTCCGGCGTGCTGGGAGTGGCTCCCGAGGCGTCGATCCTGGCCGTCTCGGTGGCCTTCGGCACCAGCGACGCCACACTCAGCAACGACGACCAGATCGCCGAGGGCATCCGCTGGGCCGTCGACAACGGCGCGGACGTCATCAATATGTCCCTCACCCGCAACACCTTGGACTGGCCGCCGAGCTGGGACGACGCCTTCCTCTACGCGTTCGAGAACGACGTCGTGGTCGTGGCCGCCGCCGGGAACCGAGGCAGCGGCACCACCGAGGTCGGAGCCCCGGCCACCATCCCTGGGGTGCTGACGGTCGCCGGTGTCGACCGCAGCAAGGGCGCCAGCTTCGACGCGTCCTCGCAGGGCATCACGATCTCGGTGGCCGCGCCCAGCGAGCAACTCGTGGGCGTCGTTCCGGGCGGCGGCTACGTGCAGTGGAACGGCACCAGCGCGGCCGCGCCCATCGTGTCGGGCCTGGTCGCCCTGGTGCGCGCCGCCTATCCCCGTCTCGATGCTGCGGAGGTGATGAACCGGGTCATCGAAACTGCCGACCCGAACGGGCGGGTCGTGCCCAGCCCGATCTACGGCAACGGTCTGATCGATGCCGCGGCGGCGGTCACTGCGGTCGTGCCGGAATCCACGAGCCCGGAACCGGCCGCCCTGCTGGAGGAGTGGATCCGGGTACACCGGCGGGCGGACACCGAGGTCGAGCCCACGCCGCAGACCGCCACGCAGGTGCCGGTCGCGCCGAAGGAAGACCCGGCGTTGCCTGCCCCCAGCGTCGTCGCGGCATGGTTGCCCAGCCCGCTCACGCTGAGGTATGTCACAGTGCCGCTCTTCGTCCTGGTCGGGTTTGGTACTCTGGTAACGCTGCTCGGCACCGGGGCCACTCGGCACATCAAGCGAATCCGGTCAAAACGGTAAGTTTTCGTGCAGCCAAATCATGTAGGAGGACTTTCATAGTGCCCAAAATTCTTATTGTCGGTGGCGGCTACGCCGGGTTCTACACCGCGTGGAAGCTGGAGAAATGGCTTCGCGCCGGCGAGGCCGAGGTCACCATGGTCGACCCTCTGCCGTATATGACCTACCAGCCGTTCCTGCCGGAGGTCGCAGCCGGATCTATCGAGGGGCGCCACGCCGCAGTCGCGCACCGTCGTCACCTCAAGAAGACCAACGTCGTGACGGCCAAGGTCACCCACATCGACCACGCCACGAAAACCGCGACCATCACCCCGCCCAGTGGCGAGCCCTACGAATTCGTCTATGACGTCGTCGCGGTGACAGCCGGCGCCGTGTCGCGCACGTTCCCGATCCCCGGCGTCGCGGACCAGGCCATCGGTCTGAAGACCATTGAGGAAGCCGTCGCCATCCGTGACCGCGTGCTCACCAACTTCGACAAGGCTGCCCAACTTCCGGCCGGCCCCGAGCGCGACCGCCTGCTCACCTTCGTCGTCATCGGCGGGGGCTTCGCCGGCATCGAGGTGTTCGCAGAGCTGCGTTCCTTCGCGTCATCGCTGCTGAAGTCCTACCCGCAGATCGGGTTCGACGACACCCATTTCCACCTGATCGAGGCGATGGGGCGCATCATGCCCGAGGTCTCGCTGCCGACCAGCCTCTGGGTCATCAAGCACCTCGACGAACGCGGCGCGCAAATCCACCTGAACACGCAGCTGACCAGCTCGGTCGACGGCAAGGTCGAACTGTCCACCGGCGAGAGCTTCGAGACCGATCTGATTGTCTGGACAGCCGGAGTCATGGCTAACCCGGCCATCGTGCGCCACACCGACCTGCCGATCGAAGATCGTGGACGCCTGCAGGTGCGCCCCGACCTGCGCGTCGGAACCGAAGACGAGATCATCGCCGACGCTTGGGGCGCCGGCGATATCACCGCCGTCCCCGACCTGAGCGGCGGGGGCGTGGGCGGCTTCTGCGTGCCCAACGCTCAGCACGCGGTGCGCCAGGGCAAGCTCCTCGCGAAGAACATCGTCGCGGTGCTGCGCGGCGAGACTCCCAAGGAATACCTGCACAAGAACCTGGGTGCCGTCGCCGGCCTCGGCATCGGTTCCGGTGTCTTCCAGTCCGGCAAGATCGCCATCACGGGTCTGCCGGCCTGGTTTGCCCACCGCGGCTACCACGGCCTGGCCATGCCCAGCTGGGAGCGCAAGCTGCGCATCGTCTGGGGCTGGATGAACAACTTCTTCCTCGGTCGCGACATCGTCTCGCTGGCCGCGGTGCAGCATCCGCGGGCCACGTTCGTGGAGTTTGCCTCGCGGCCCAAGCCGGTCGTGGATTCTGCCGCTCCGGCCAAGGCTCCGGTGACCGTCGCCGCATCGGCCAAGGCAGCGGCCACCGTAGCCGCGCCCGGCACGGGTCCCGCCGCCAAGGCAACGGCGCGCGCACCCCGGGCCCCGCGAAAGACCGCGGCCGACAAGGCTGCGGAAGTCGCTTCGGCAGGGACGACCGAGAAGGCCGCGGCGACCGCACCCGTCAAGTAACAGCGTCTGCGGGCGTCACCGGGAGAAACCGAAGACGCCCGCAGCCCCTACGCTTGAGGCGTTCGGTTCACCGGGCGCGCCCCCGTAGCCCAATGGCAGAGGCAGACGACTTAAAATCGTCACAGTCTGGGTTCGACCCCCAGCGGGGGCACCACACGGTACGTCACAGCGTCACAGCCCGACGCCCGCCGTCCGGGCGGCAGCATCCGAGCCTCGTCGTTCGACCTGTGCGGCAGCCTGTCCGGCCCGGTTCGTGGCGCTACCCTCTGCGAGTGAAACGGCCGATTCCTCCTGCCACGTGCCATTCCCCGACGTAGGAACGGTGTCAGGGGCATTCTGCACGCAACGTGGGACATCAGCCGCTTCTTCTTCTGGAAGTGATCACCACGGCGAAGGCGCCGCGCCGACCAGAGCGCTCCCTCGGCGCCACCCGGTTGGAGCTCAGACGGCCGAGTGCGGAACCAATTCGACGGAGATCTTGGCCTCGGAGCCCGTTTCGCGCCATTCTCGGCAGAATCTCCGTCGAATGGGTCAGGGGCAGCTACTCCAGGTGGTCCAGATACCTCAGGATGATGCCCTCGCGGAGCGCCCACGGCGACACTTCCAGCTCGGTCACCCCGAACGCGGCCATCGCCGCGTGGAGCACGATGCCACCGGCCACGATCTGGAAGGTGCGGTCGGCGGTGATGCCGGGCAGCGCCGGGCGCGCCTCAGCCGGGATCCGAGCCAGCCGGGGGACCCAGTCGCTCAGCTGCGAGCGGCTCAGCTGCATCCGCTCGCCCGACCCGAAACCGTCCGTGGTGGAGCCGGCCAGTTTCGCCAGGGAGCGGATGGTCTTGGACGAACCGACGACGTGGTGCGGCGCCGGGAGCCCCTCGAACGCCACCAGGGCTTCCGCGAGCACGGCGGCGGCGTGCTCGCGGAGGGCGGAGACCTGCGCGGGCAGCGGCGGGTCGTTGTGCAGGAAGCCGATGGTGGAACGGCCGGCACCCAGCGGCAGCGACAGCGCGACCGCGGGCACCTCGTTCGCTCCGGCGGCGATCTCCAGGGAGCCGCCCCCGATGTCGAAGAGCAGGATGTCCCTGGCGGACCAGCCGTACCAGCGCCGCACGGCCAGGAACGTCAGTCGGGCCTCGTCCTCGCCGGACAGGACCTGCAGGGCGACCCCGGTTTCCCGTTCGACCCGGGCGAGCAGTTCGGGCCCGTTCACGGCCTCACGCAGTGCGGAGGTGGCGAACGGCAGGAGGTCGTCGACGTGGTGGTGGCGGGCCACCTCGGCCGCGTTCCGCACCGACTCGAGCACGGCGGTGCACCCCTCGTCGGTGATGGCGCCCTCGGGGGTGAGGTAGCGCATCAGGCGCAGCACGGCCTTGTCGGAGGCCATCGGCACCGGTTGGGCGCCTGCGTGCGCGTCGACGACCAGCAGGTGGACGGTGTTCGAACCGACATCAAGGACTCCGAGGCGCACGCTCTCGACGATAGCGTGCGCCGCGGACGCGCCGTGACGCTGTGACGCTGTGGCGGCTCGTCGTCAGGGTGCCGTCGACCAGGGTGGACGTCACGGCGAGCAGGCGGGCGTGCCTCTAAATGCTCCAGACCGTGAAGAATGCGCCGACGGTCAGCGCCGAGACGCCGAACAGCAGCGCCACCATGAGCAGCAGGCAGCCACACATCTACCCGAAGCTCGGGGTGTCCTCACGCACGGCGGCCGTCGCGGCCGGCCGGCAGGCCGGCCTGATCCGTCGGGCCTGACCGGCCGTGCGACCTCTCGGCGGGCCTGATCCCGCGCCCTCTCGGCGGAATCATCGAGGTGGCCGAGGCTCAGACTCGGGCGGGCGTGACGAACCGCTGCCAGACCCAGGCCCCGATGCTGACGGCGGCGAACAGAGTGCCTGCCACCCACCACAGGCTGAGGCTGCCACCTTCGTGCCAGAGTTCCACCGCCGGGGACAGCACTCCGAACATGATCGTGAAGGCGAGCACGGTCAGGCACGCCCAGATCGGCGGTGACCAGGCGAGGATGCTCCGTCCGCTGGTGCGTCCGATCGGGATCAGCACCAGCGCTGCCGAACCGATCGCGGCCAGCACCACACTGTTGATGATCTCGGCCGCCAGCGCGCTGAGGAAGCCGTCCGCGGCCGGCAGCAGGCCCAGCGTCAGCCAGCCGACCACGGCCAGCCCGATCAGGCTGCCGGCCCGAATGGCGGCGAGTGGGCCGCGCCTCGGCGTCAGCACCTCGGGGGCCACGGTGACGCTGCCGAGCAGCCCGAAGACGAGCGCCGGGTGAACGTCGAAAGCCCGGGAGGCCAACGCGGTCAGGGCGACCAGTAGCAGGTAACGGGGCAGGAAGGTCACGGACGCCTTCGTCCGCCACACGCGGGAGCTCCACCAGAGCGGAACGAGCGCTCCGACCGCGTTGACGATGAGGAGGGCCAGCGCCACGGCGAGGAGCAGCCGCAGGTAGGCTGGCTGGCTGGTGACCGGTCCGGATAGCATGACGAGGGTGGCCGCGGCCAGCACGGCGGCGCCGGCCACCAGCCACCGGTTCAGAGGTAGTTCGGGAACGGTCTCGAATTCCTCGCGGGTCCGGTTGCGGCCCGCGATCGGCATGCTCTGCCAGAGCGGGCGGCCGTCCGTGGCCCGGAACACGGTCCCGGCGAGGAGGCGCGCGGGGATGCATAACAGCAGGAGGGCGCCGAGCGCCAGCAACACCGCCTGGAACCAGGAGAGGTCGGGGGTCGACCACGGTGGCAGCACGGCCGTGGCGAACCGGGTGGGGTCGTTCCAGCCGCCCGGCAGCGGTGTGGCCAGGGCCACGGCCGGACGGTCCGCCTGCGGTGCCGGCGAGGCCGGGGCTGCAGGGCCGGGCGGGGCTTCCGCCGGTGCGGACTCCTCGGCCGGCGGTGGGGCGGCGGGGGCGTCGGCGGACGGGGCGGTCGCCTCGGGGCCGGTCGAGCCGGAGGGGGCAGGGGTGGGGACGCCGTAGCGCACGTCCACCCCGGGGCTGCCCGGGGAGAGGTTGCCGGCCAGGTCGAGTTGCACCGCGATCACCCGGAAGGTACCGGCAGCGACTCCGCCCGCCGAGCAACTCCACGACCCGGATGCCACGACGGCGCTGCAGACCGAATATGACCCGGCGAAGACGGTCACGGTCGCACCCTCTTCACCGGTTCCCGTGTACCCGGCGTCGGTGAGCGGCAGCTGGGCGCCGCTCACCGGCGTGGTCAGCGTGGGCGGCGCCGGACGGTCGAGGTCGAAGACGAGGTCGACCGGTGCGCTCGAATTGGACCATGAGGGATTGCTGTAGCTCGTCTGCTGGCTGGCCGAGACCTCGGCCTGCCCGCCGGCGAGGCCGTCGGCGAACGTGCACGACCAGTTGCCGGAGGCGTCGGCGGTGGCCGTGCAGCGCGGGCCGTCGCTCACCGTGACGACGACGGAGGCCCCCGGATAGCCGGTGCCGCGCACCGTGCCGTTGGTCAGGCTCCCACCGGTGGGACCGCCCGTCACCCGGGGGGCGGACAACACGGCTATCGTGTGCTCGTCGGTCAGGTCGGCGGCTCCGGTGACGACGACGCGAAGCGGCACGGATGGCCCGCTCGGCAGGGAAACCGCGGCGCAACTCCACTGGCCGGCTCCGTCGACCACGGCGAAGCAGAGCGGGTCCTGACCGTCGACGGGGGAGAGCAACTGGATCTCCCGGCCGGCTTCGCCCGTGCCGGAGACGGTGGTGGTTCCGCTGCCCACGAAACTGCCCGGCGGTGGGCCGACGATGGCCGGCGCGTTCGCCGGCGCCGCCATGCCGTCCCGCTCGCTTGTGGGAGTCGGCGTGGGAGTCGGCGTGGCTGCGGCAGCCGGTTCGGCGAACGCCGCGCCCGGTACGCCGAGGAGAAGCAGGCCGACCAGGGCGACGAACAGAGGCAGGGGGCCGGGCATCCACCGTCGACGACGACGCCCGGGCGTTCCGCCCGAACCGGCCATACGTGTCCCGAACATGATTCCCCCTGTGACCATTTCACGGGCCAGCGCCGCGAAAGTCAACGTGCGACACCCAATTAGACGGCGACGACACCCATTCGTGATCGGCGGGGGCCATAGGGCATACTGGCGCTGGAACATCCGTGCTGCTGCTTCCCCGCGCAAGAGCACGGGGCGGCTGTGGCTGGGCTACCGCGCCGGGTCTCCTCGGTCCCGGCTACTGAAGGCGGTGCGCTGATGCTCGACCTCTCCCACCGTCCCACGGGCCGGCCGTGGCAGACGCCGGGGCTGTTCTGGCCTGAGCTCACGGCCGCGACGGCGCACCTGGACGCCCCCGTCGCCGCCCTGCACCTGGGTGCCCTGCGCCACAACGCGCACGACCTGCTGGACCGCGCGGCCGGCACCTCCCTCCGGGTCGCGTCGAAGTCGATTCGGGTGCGCGGCGTGCTTGAGGCCATCCTGGCCATGCCCGGCTATCGGGGTGTGCTGGCCTACACCCTGGCGGAGGCGCTCTGGCTGGCTGAGACGGTGACGGATGTCGTCGTCGGCTACCCCACGGCCGACCGGTCCGCGATCCGCACGTTGGGCCGCTCGCCCGTGCTGGCCGGGGCGGTCACCCTGATGGTCGACTCGATCGCGCACCTCGACTTCATCGATGCCGTGCTTCCGCCCGGCAGACGGACCCCGATCCGGGTCTGCCTTGAACTCGACGCGGCCTGGGACGCCCCCGTGCTCGGCCACCTGGGCGTCTGGCGTTCACCCGTGCACACCCCCGGCGAGGCCCGCCGGCTCGCTGAGGACATCGTCGCCCGCCCCGGCTTCGTTCTCGTCGGCGTGATGTCCTATGAGGCGCAGGTGGCGGGGATCGGCGACGGGTCGGCCGGGAAACCGATCCGGGGCCTGGTCACCCGCTGGGTGCGGCGCCGGTCCATTGGCGAGCTCAGGGAGCGGCGCAGCGCGGCCGTCGCCGCGGTGCGGGAGGTCGCGCCCCTCGAGTTCGTGAACGGGGGCGGAACCGGCTCGGTCGAGAGCACGCGCGCCGACGCATCCGTCACCGACATTGCCGTCGGCAGCGGCTTCTTCGGCGGCCACCTCTTCGACAATTTCGCGAGCTTCCGGCCCGCGCCTGCGGCCGCGGTCGCCCTCACGGTGGTGCGGAAGCCCCGCCCCGCCACGGCCGTGCTGCTCGGCGGCGGCTGGATCGCGTCCGGCGTGCCCGGGGCCGACCGGCTGCCCCGCGTGGTCTGGCCGGAGGGCCTCGGCCTGGTGCCGCGGGAGATGGCCGGTGAGGTGCAGACCCCGCTCACCGGTGTGGGTGCGGCCCGGCTCCGCGTCGGTGACCGCGTCTGGGCGCGGCACACCAAGTCGGGGGAGTTGAGCGAGCACGTGAACGAGTTCGCGCTGGTCGAGAATGGAAAGGTGGTCGACATCCTGCCGACCTACCGGGGTGAGGGGAAGGCCTTTCTGTGAGTGCGAGCGGAGCGGTGTGGCGCAACTGGGCCCGGAACCAGGCGGTGACTCCGGTGCGCGTGGAGCGGCCGTCGAGCGTCGCCGCCGTGCAGCGCGCCGTGGTGGCGGCCGGGGCGGTGGGCCTTCGGGTCAAGGCCGTGGGCTCCGGGCACAGCTTCTCGGGCATCGCGCTCGCGCCCGGGGTGCAGCTTGACCTGTTTGACCTCGCCGGGCTGATCGGTGTGGACACCGTGGCCGGGCAGGTCACTCTGGCGGCGGGCACCCGACTGTTCGAACTGCCCCGGCTGCTGCGGCCGTACGGTCTGGCCCTGCCGAACCTGGGCGACGTGGACCGGCAGACGATTTCCGGCGCCACGTCCACCGGGACGCACGGCACGGGCGGCCGGTACGGCGGTCTGGCCACCCAGATCGTGGCGCTGACCCTGGTGGTCGGTGACGGCAGCCTGCTGCGCGTGAGCGCCACGGAGAACCCGGAGCTGCTGCCCGCGACCCGGCTCGGTCTCGGTGCGCTCGGAATCGTGGTGGACGTGACCCTGCAGTGCGTGCCCGCGTTCCTGCTGCACGCGGTGGAGGCGGCCGAGCCGCTCGCGG
Organism: Cryobacterium sp. TMT2-15-1; assembly: GCF_004402345.1. NCBI lineage: Bacteria > Bacillati > Actinomycetota > Actinomycetes > Micrococcales > Microbacteriaceae > Cryobacterium > Cryobacterium sp. TMT2-15-1. Next base: position 67,072 of record NZ_SOGD01000022.1, read on the forward strand.
AGGTCCTGGAGCACTACCTCGACCGGACCGACCACAGCGATCACTACGAGTTCTTCTGGTTCCCGCACACCGAGACCGCCCTGACCAAGACCAACACCCGGCTGCCCCTGGAGTCCGGCCGGTCGCCGCTCGGCAAGGTCGCCCGCTTCGTCGACGACGAACTGCTCGCGAACGGGGTCTACCGTGGCATTTGCGCCCTGGGCGCCATGGCGCCGGCGACAGTCCCCGGATTCAACCGACTCGCCGCCCGCCTGACCGGCAGACGCGAATTCACGGATGTCTCGCACCACGTGTTCCTGACGAACCGCACGGTGCGTTTTCAAGAAATGGAATATGCCGTGCCGCGCGCCCGGGTACCGGCCGCGCTGCGGGAGGTGCGGGCGCTGATCGAGGCGCGGGGTTGGCGCATCTCGTTCCCGATCGAGGTGCGCTCGGCCGCCGCCGACGACGTCTGGCTGTCCACCGCCGCGGGCCGGGAGACCGGCTACATCGCCGTGCACCGGTACTATCGGGAGGACCCGGCGGCGTATTTCCAGGCGGTCGAGGCCATCATGCGCGCGCACGGCGGGCGTCCGCACTGGGGCAAGATGCACGACCAGGACGCGGCGTCCCTCCGCACCGACTATCCGCACTTCGACGACTTCCTTTCGGTGCGTGACAGGCTTGACCCGGAGCGCCGCTTCAGCAACAGCTATCTGGAAAGAGTTTTGGGTCGATGAGCAACAGCAACACCCCCGCCGCCCGCGCCTGGGAACACCGGGCGGGGGAACTGGGCGACCGGCTGCCCGACGGCTTCACCCTGGGCGTGGCAACCTCCGCGTTCCAAATCGAGGGTGGCGCCCGGGACGGCGGTCGCGGGGAGTCGAGCTGGGACCCGTTCACGGCCACCGCCGGGCGCATCCGTGACGGCTCCAACGCATCCGTTTCGACCGATCACTTCAATCGGCTCGACGAGGACGTCACGCTGCTCCGCGAACTGGGCGTCGACGTCTATCGGTTCTCCCTGGCCTGGTCCCGGCTGCAGCCCGATGGCCGCGGCTCGCTCAGCCGGGCCGGCCTGGCCTTCTACGACCGGCTGCTCGACGGGCTCCTGGTCGCGGGGATCAGCCCGATGGCGACCCTGTTCCACTGGGACACCCCGGTGCGGTTGCGCGGCGGCTGGCTGAACCGAGACACCGCGATGCGGTTCGGCGACTACGCCCACCAGGTCGGCGAGGTGTTCGGGGACCGGATCGACTCCTGGCTGACCCTGAACGACCCCGCGACGGTGACCCTCAACGGCTACGCCCTCGGAACGGATGCCCCGGGGGAGGCCCGGCTCTTCGGTGCCCTGCCGGCGGCGCACCACCAGCTGCTTGCTCACGGACTCGCCGTGCAGGGGCTGCGCGCCGCCGATGTGCGCGGCCGGATCGGGATTTCCAACGTGCACTCGCCCGTGCAAGCCGCCAGCGGCCGCGAAGCCGACGAGGTCGCCGCCGCGCTCTTCGACGTGCTGCACAATCGCGTCTACGCCGACGCGGTGCTGCTCGGCCGCTACCCGGAACCGCCGGAGCCCTACCAGGTGCCGATGCGGATGCTGCTGGAAACCGACCCGGACGACCTGCGCACCATCCACCAGCCGCTCGACTTCTACGGGCTGGGTTACTCCCAGCCGAGCCGGATCAAGGCCGGCGCCGCTGCCCCGAAGACCCCGAACGGGCCTCCGCCCAGCGGGCCGGCGGAGAAGCCCGTGGCCTTTCCCTTCCACGTCACCCCGTTTCGCGAGTTCCCCGTGACCAACGCCGGCACGGCCATCGCGCCCGAATACCTCGGTGTGGCCCTCGGCGAACTGCGCGACCGCTACGCGGAGAACCTGCCGCCCGTCTGCATCACGGCCGGGGGAGCGAGCTTCCCCGACGCCGCCGACACGTGGGGTGCCGTGCACGATCCGGCCCGGATCGACTACCTGGCCGAGCACATCACGGCGGCGCTCGCCGCGGTGGCCCCCGGCGGGATCGCCGACGGGGTCACCCTGCAGGGCTACCTGGTCTGGTCCCTGCTGGACAGCTTCGAATGGACGGCCGGCTACACCCAACGGTTCGGCCTCGTGCACGTCGACTTCCGGAGCGGCACCCGCACCCGCACCCCCAAGTCCTCCTACCGCTGGCTGCAGACGGTGCTTTCCACCCGCTGACGGTCGCGTGGGGCCGGTCATCGCCGCGTTTCTTGGAGTGTGTCGGGAAGCGCATGTGAGCCCCAGGGCCCGCGGTTATGATGGTGCGTGCGTCGTAAAAAACGCCGCCGCGGCCTGCTTGCCCGCCCCGCCTCACCTCAAGGAGAAGCTGCCATGGAATGGCTCATCCCGGTCCTCATCGTTGTTGCACTCGTCGTCATCATTGGGATTTACCTCTGGGCCACGTACAACTCCCTCGTCACCCTCAAAGTGCGCGTGGACGAGGCATGGAGTGATATCACCGTTCAGATGAAGCGCCGGGCCGACCTGATCCCGAACCTGATCGAGACGGTCAAGGGCTACGCGGCACACGAGCGGGCCGTTTTCGAGAACGTCACGAAGGCACGGGCCGAGTCGCTCAACGCGCAGGGTCCGTCCGAGGCCGCCGCCGCCGAGAACCACATGCAGACCGCGCTGCGCAGCATCTTCGCCGTAGCGGAGGCGTACCCGCAGCTGCAGGCCAGCCAGAACTACCTGCAGTTGCAGGGCGAGCTCGTCGACACGGAGGACAAAATCCAGGCCTCACGCCGGTTCTTCAACGGCGGCGTTCGGGAATTGAACACGAAGATCCAGGTCTTCCCCAACAACCTCATCGCCCGCAACCTCGGGTTCACCCAGCGAGACTTTTTCGAAGTGTCCGACTCCGCCGCCATCGCGGAGCCGCCTCGCGTTCAGTTCTAGCGGACGGCTGCCATGTACAGCGCTATTGCGCGCAACAAGCGCAACACCGTCTTCATCATCATCCTGTTCATCGCCATCATCGCGGGTCTCGGCTGGCTCGCCAACGCGGTCTACAGCACGCCCGGTGACTACAGCATCCTGATTTTCACGGTCGTCTTCGCCACGGGGTACGCCGTGGTGCAGTACTTCGTGGCCGGTCGCCAGGCGATCGCGATGAGCGGCGGCATCCGCATCACCAGTCAATCGGAGAATCCGAGGCTCTGGAACATCGTCGAGAACCTCTCAATCACCACCGGCACGCCGATGCCCGCGATCTATGTCATCAACGACCCGGCGCCGAACGCCTTCGCCACCGGGCGCGACCCGGAACACGCGATTGTCGCGGCCACCACCGGCCTGCTGGAGATCATGACCGACTCCGAGCTCGAGGGCGTCATGGCGCACGAGCTCGGCCACGTGCGCAACTACGACATCCGCCTGTCAATGGTCGTGTTCGGCCTCGTCGTCGCCGTCGGGTTCATCTCGGACATCTTCCTTCGAATGGCGTTCTTTGGCCGGAACAGCAAAAACAATGGCAGCCCCGTCATCATGGTGGTCGGTCTCGTCGCCATGCTCGTGGCGCCCCTGATCGCCACGATCGTGCAGCTTGCGGTGTCGAGGCAGCGCGAATACCTAGCGGATGCGACGGCCGCCCTGACCACGCGGCATCCGGACGCCCTGGCCAGCGCACTCGGCAAGCTCGAGGCCTTCGGGCGCCCGATGAAGAAGCAGAATACCTCGATGGCCCACCTCTGGATCGCCGACCCGCTCAAGCCCGGCGTGATGGACAAGCTCTTCGCCACGCACCCGCCGATCGCCGAGCGCGTCGAGCGCCTGCACACGATGGGCCGCAAGTTCTGACCATCCTCGACGGCCGCTAACGCAGCTCGGCGGCCAACGCCTCGGCGAGGTTGCCGCGCGATTCTACCTCGATCTGCGGCAGGCCCTGCCAGGCGGCGGCCTCCTTGAGAACGGCTGCGAGGCGTCCGGCCGTGTCCGATGGCGCGCCGGGCTCCGCCCAGGCCGCGCGCACCCGCAGCACCTGCGCCTGCCGGTCGTTCTTCAGGTCGACCCGGCCCACGATCGTGTCGCCGAGCAGCACGGGCAGGCAGTAGTAACCGAACACCCGCTTCGGTTCGGGCGTGTAGATCTCGATCCGGTAGTGGAATCCGAACAGGCGCAACGCGCGCGCCCGTTCCCAGACGACCGGGTCGAACGGCGACAGCAGGGCCGCGGCATCCACCCGGCGGGGGAGCCGCGCGTCGCGGTGCAGCCAGGCGCCCCCCGGTGCGCCGCCCGCACCCCAGCCCGGCACCTCGACCGGGATGAGCTCGCCGGCATCCTCGAGGTCGTGGATGGCCGCCAGGGTCGCCGGGCCGCGCAACCGGAAGTAGTCGGCGAAGTCCTTCCCCGTACCGATTCCGTGCGCCCGCGCCGAGCGACTCACCAGCTCGCGGTGCGCGTCGTCCCGGCCGACCGTTCGCTCCCGCAACTCCCGCGGGAACACCTGCTCCGGCAGCCCGTAGACCCGTTCGAACCGTTCCCGGCCCGAGATCGCCACGTCGCCCCAGCGGAACAGGGTCTCCAACCCGGTCTTCACGTCCGACCAGCCCCACCACGGGCCGCTGCGGCGGTTCGCGTCGTGCTCGATGGCGCTCGCGCGCAGGGGACCGTTGGCGGCAAGCTCGGCGAGCAGCCAGTCGAGCATCGGCCGGTTGCCCTGCGCCCACGCCTCGGTTGCCGACCGGGTCCGGAATTCGCGCATCCGCCAGCCGAAGAGCGGCCAGGCGTCGCGCGGCAGGAACGACGCCTCGTGCGCCCAGTACTCGGTGAACCGGGATTCGCGGCCCGAGGTCAGTCGGTCCAGCTGCGCCTTGTCGTAGGCGCCGAGTCGGCTGAACGCCGGCATATAGTGGCTGCGCTCGAACACGTTCACGGAGTCGATCTGCAGCAGCCCGAGCCGGTTCACCAGGGCATCCAGCTGACGGATGCCCGGCGTCACTGTCGGCGGGCGGCCGAAGCCCTGCGCGCCGAGCGCGATCCGGCGGGCAAGGGCTGGGGAGATCGTCTGCACCACTCTCCGACCCTAGTGGCACGCTTCAGACGGCATTCACCCGATGTTCAGCGGCGCACCCCCTCACGGTCGACGGCCGCTCCTAACCTCGCCTTGACCGGCTACCCGGCTCCACACGTCCGCGTTTTCGCGCGGCGGCCGCCACGGGTCCGATGGAGGAATCTTGTTCACCACGCGCATCCTGGCCGCGGCCGCGGCCACCGCCCTCGCCCTGAGCCTGTCCGCCTGCTCCGGTGCCGCGGATGCCGGTTCCGGACCCACGGGGGTCGATGCCGCCTCCGCGACCAGCCTCTCCGCCTTCGGCGACCTGGCCGCCCTCGAGGACGCGGCCCGGGCCGAAGGCGCTCTGAACGTGATCGCCCTGCCGCGGGACTGGGCCAACTACGGCGCCGTGCTTGACGCATTTTCCGAGAAGTACCCGGAAATCACCATCACCGAGGCCTCGCCGGACGCGTCCAGCGCCGAGGAGATCCTGGCCGCGGACAACCTCGCCGGGCAGGACACCGCCCCCGACGTGTTCGACCTGGGCCTCGCGGTGGCGCTGTCCAGCACCGATCGCTTCGCGCCCTACCAGGTGGCGGCCTGGGACGAAATCCCGGATGCGCTCAAGGAGGCCTCCGGGCTGTACACGGGCGACTACGGCGGTTACCTGGCGGTCGGCTACGACCCCGACGCCGTTCCCGCGCCGACCGAGCTGCGTGACCTGCTCGGCGCCGAGTACACGGGCAAGGTCGCGATCAACGGCGACCCGACACAGGCCGGGGCTGCGTTCGCCGCCGTCGGGCTGGCCACCGTGCAGAGCGGGAGCGAGGTGGGCGACTTCCAGGCCGGCATCGACTTCTTCGACGAGCTCAACCAGGCCGGCAACTTCGTCAAGATCGACCCGACGTCGGCGACCATCGCGTCGGGTGAGACCCCGGTGGTCTTCGACTGGGACTACCTCAACGTGGGCTACGGAACCAGTCTGGCCGGCGAGCGCAACTGGGAGGTCGTCGTCTTCCCGGGAACCGGTTATGCCGGCTACTACAACCAGGCCGTGAACAAGGATGCCCCGAACCCGGCCGCAGCCAGGCTCTGGCAGGAATTTCTCTACAGCGACGAGGGCCAGAACCTCTGGCTCGCCGGCGGCGCCCGCCCCGTTCGCGCCGAGGCGATGGCCGCGGCCGGCACCATCGACGCCGCGCTCTTCGCCGCACTCCCGGCGGCCCCGGCCGAGACGGTCGTCCCCTCCGAGGCGGAGAGCGCCGCGGGAGCCGCGCTCCTCGGCGCGAAGTGGGCCGCAGCTGTCCGGTAGCCGGCGCGGCACGGCGGCAGCCTTCGGGCTGCTGCCGTTCGCGGCATATGTGGTGCTCTTCCTGCTTGTTCCTACCCTGATCGCCGTCGGAAGCGGCTTCGTCGACGAGTCCGGGGTGTTCACGCTCGAGACTGTGGCCGCGCTGGGCACCCCGGTCGTGAGAGACGCCTTCGCCGCGTCATTCGGACTGTCGGCACTCACCGCCGTTGTGGGTGCGGTCGTCGGTGCCCTTGCCTGCTACGGCTTGCTCGGCGCGCGCGCGAACGGCCCCCTCCGCGCCGTCGTGGACTCCCTCAGCGGCGTGCTCGCCCAGTTCGGCGGCGTCATGCTGGCCTTCGCGTTCGTGGCGACCATCGGCATCCAGGGTCTGGTCACCGTGATCCTGCGCGACACCTTCGGTGTCGACATCTTCGCCGACGGGGTATGGCTCTACGAACTCCCCGGCCTCGTGCTGCCCTACATCTACTTTCAAGTTCCCCTGATGATCATCACCTTCCTGCCCGCCCTGCAGGCGCTCAACCCGCACTGGGCCGAGGCCAACGCAACCCTCGGCGGCAACCGGGCCACCTACTGGTTTCGGATCGCGTTCCCGGTGCTGGCGCCCTCGTTTCTCGGCAGCCTGCTGCTGCTCTTCGCCAACGCGTTCTCCTCCTATGCGACCGCCGCCGCGCTCACCAGCCAGGGATCGCAGATCGTTCCGCTGCAGATCCGCTCGGCCCTGACCAGTGAAACCTTGCTCGGCCGGGAGAATCTCGCCGGGGCGTTGGCGCTCGGCATGATCCTGGTGATGTTCGTCGTCATGTCCGGCTACTCGGCCTTGCAGGCACGGGCGGCGCGGTGGCAGCGATGAAGGCGGTGGCGCACACCCCCACCCGGCTGGCGCGCGGCCTCATCCTCGGCAGCATCGGCCTCCTCTTCGCCATCCCCATCGTCGCCATGGTCGAGTTCACCCTGCGCCGCGGCCTCGCCGGCGGCCACGACCTCTCCCGTTGGACGGCCCTGTTCCAGGGTGGCTTCGCCGGCCCGTACCGTTCGGTGCTCGTCGCGCTCGGGAACTCGGTCGGGCTGGCCGTGGGCACCGTTTCGATCGTTCTCCTGCTGCTGGTGCCGACCCTGCTGCTGGTGCACCTGCGGTTTCCCCGCCTGCGCCGCGTGATGGAGTTCGTCTGCATTCTGCCCATCAGCATCCCGGCCATCGTCCTTGTGGTCGGCCTGGCCCCGGTGTACTCGGTGCTCGGCCGCCTGCTGGGCAGCGGTGTGTGGACCCTCGCCTTCGCCTACGGCATCACGGTGCTCCCGTTCGCCTACCGGGCCATCCAGACGAACCTCGACGGCGTCGACGTGCGCACGCTCAGTGAGGCGGCCCGCACGCTCGGCGCGGGCTGGGTGAGCGTGCTCGTGCGGGTACTGATTCCGAACCTGCGCCGCGGCATCCTCGCCGGCGCGTTCATCTCGGTCGCAGTCGTGCTCGGCGAATTCACGATCGCCTCCCTGCTCAACCGCATCACCCTGCAGACAGCGCTCGTTGTCGTGAGCAAGGCTGACCCCTACACGGCCGTCATCCTGTCTCTGCTCGCACTCACCTTCGCATTCCTGCTCTTGCTCGTCATCGGGCGTCTCGGCACGGTTCGCACCGGCAGTCGGCGACGGCCCACCACCGGAGGTCAGCTATGAACCAGAACCAGCTTCGGACCCAGAATGAGAACCGGGACCGTCCGGCGGCGAACGCCCCGGCGGGTGCCTCGGTGCGCTTCGCGGGCGTGGTGAAGGACTTCACCGGCCATCGTGCCCTGGATGGCTTCGATCTCACCCTGCACGCGGGCGAGTTCGTCGCCCTGCTCGGCCCGAGCGGCAGCGGCAAGACCACCGCGCTGCGGGTATTGGCCGGGCTCGAATCCACGGATGCCGGAAGCATCCTGATCGACGGAGCCGACGTGTCGACACTGCCGACGAGCCGGCGCGACCTGGGCATGGTGTTCCAGTCCTACTCGCTGTTCCCGCACCTCAGCGCGGGTGAGAACGTCGAGTTCGGCCTGCGCATGCGGAAGGTCCGTGGCGAGGAACGGCGCGCCCGCGCGGCCGTGGCCCTCGCCCTGGTCGGGCTCGACGCCCACTACGACCGCTTCGCGCACCAGCTCTCCGGCGGTCAGCAGCAACGCGTGGCGCTGGCGCGCGCCCTCGTCACCGAGCCTCGGGTGCTCCTGCTCGACGAGCCATTGTCGGCCCTTGACGCCCAGGTTCGGGTGGTGCTGCGCGAGGAGATCCGGCGCATCCAGACCGAACTGGGCATCACGACCCTGTTCGTCACGCACGACCAGGACGAGGCGCTCGCCGTGGCCGACCGCGTCGCCGTGATGCGGGCGGGTTCCATCGAGCAGGTCGGAGCACCGGAAGAGCTCTATACCCGGCCGGCCTCGTCATTCATCGCCGACTTCGTGGGGCTCAGCAATCGACTGGTCGGCGTGGTGCGCCACGGGTTCGCGCGGGTTCACGGTGCCTCTCTGCCGCTGCTCGACCCCTCGCAGGCGGATGGCGCTGTGTCCGTCTCCGTGCGGCCGGAAGACCTCGAATTCGGCGCTGCGGGGGCACCGGGGGTCGTGCTCTCGTCGAGCTTCCACGGCTCGCTCCGGCGCACGAGGGTGCGCCTGGACGACGGAGCGTCGCTCGTCGTGCAGCACGGCGCGCGGCTGCATCCGTCGGCCGGGGACCGGGTCCTGGTGCGGTTCACGGGCGCGCCCGTCTCGGTCGACCCGCTCCCGTCTCGGGCATAGTGACCGGTCCGGGGCCTGAGGCGGCGAGCACCTTTGGCCCATACCGGAGACGGCACGTGTGATTGCCTAGACTGAGTCCGTGATGGAAACCGACGGAAAACCCGCCCGCAGCGGCTTCTTCGGCGTGTTCGGCCGCCGCCGCACCGTACCCCCGCTCCTGGTCGAGCTCCCGCCCTCGCACGGCTACGGGGTCGACGAGAACCTGCCGGCCGGCATTCGACTCGCCGCCGCCTGGTCCTGGCGCCTGCTCGCGCTCGCCGGCGCACTTGCTGTCTTCATCTTCATCGTCATCCAGCTCCGGTTGATCGTCATCCCGCTGCTCGTGGCCGTGCTGGTGTCGGCACTGCTCGTGCCCTTCGTCGGATTCCTGGTGCGACATCGATTTCCCAAGGCTCTCGCGGTCGTGATCGCTCTGATCAATACCTTCGCGATCCTCGGCGGACTGGTCACGTTGGCCGTGACGCAGATCGCCATCGGCACGGTCGGCCTGAACGACAGGCTCGCCGCCTCCTACGACAGCCTCAAGGCCGTTCTCCTGGCGTCGCCGCTGCAGCTGACCGAACCGGAGCTCAACGCGTTCCTCGGCCAGGCCTGGGACGCCATTCAGGCGGACAGCCAGGTTTTCGTTTCCGGGGCGCTCTCCGTGGGGTCCTCGCTCGGCCACCTGGTGACGGGTTTCCTTCTGGCGCTGTTCAGCCTGCTGTTCATCCTGATCGATGGCAAGGGCATCTGGTCCTGGATCGTGCGCCTGTTCCCCCAGGGCGCGCGCGCGGCCATCGACGGCGCGGGGGTGGCCGGCTGGACCACGCTGGGGAACTTCGCCAGGGTGCAGATCCTGGTGGCGTCCATCGACGCGATCGGCATCGGGGTCGGGGCCGCACTGCTGGGGGTTCCGCTCGCCATCCCGATCGGCGTGCTCGTTTTTCTCGGCTCGTTCATCCCCATCGTCGGCGCCGTGGCCACGGGCGCCGTGGCGGTCGTGATCGCCCTGATTTTCAACGACTGGGTGGTGGCCTTGCTGATGCTCGGCGTTGTGCTGCTGGTGCAGCAGGTCGAGGGTCACGTGCTCCAGCCCCTGATCATGGGTACGGCGGTCAAGGTGCATCCACTGGGTGTCGTGCTCGTGGTGGCGGCCGGCGCCCTGCTCGCGGGCATCGCCGGCGCCCTCTTCGCCGTGCCGATCGCTGCCGTGCTCAACGTCATGATCAGTTACATCAACAGCGGGGCGTGGCGATCCGAGCAGGTCGCCTCGGCACCCGTCTTCGCCTCCACGTTGTGGCAGACCGTCCCGCAACGCCCCGGTTTCCGCCGACCGGCATACCGCCTCGAGAAAAGTGCCTCCCATGACTAATGTCTCGCTCGTCGGACCGACCCTGGCCGATTTCGAGTCCGCCCGGGATGTCGTTGGTCGGGTCGCCGCCGTCACCCCGATGGAAACGTCCCGCTACCTCTCGAAGCTCCTCGGCGCGCCGGTCCTCCTCAAGTGCGAGAACCTGCAGCGCACCGGGTCATACAAGATCCGCGGTGCGTACAACCGGATGTCCAAGCTCACCAACGAAGAGAAGACCCGCGGTGTCGTGGCCGCCTCGGCCGGCAACCACGCCCAGGGCGTCGCCTTCGCGGCGCGGGAGCTCGGCATCCAGGCCACGATCTTCATGCCCGTGGGCGTCGCCCTGCCCAAGCTGCAGGCAACCCGCGACTACGGCGCGCACGTCATCCTGCGCGGCAATACGGTGGCCGAGCCGCTGCTCGCGGCCGCGGAGTGGGCCGCCGAGACCGGCGCCATCCTGATCCCCCCGTTCGACCACGCGGATGTCGTCACCGGCCAGGGCACCGTGGGTCTGGAGATCCTCGATCAGGTTCCCGACCTCGCCACCGTGATCGTTCCGATCGGTGGCGGCGGCCTCATCTCCGGTGTCGCCAGCGTGCTCAAGCAGCGCGCGCGCCGGGACGGCCGCCAGATCCGGGTGATCGGGGTGCAGGCCGCCAACGCGGCCGCCTACCCCCCGTCCCTCGAGGCCGGCCGGGTGCTGGAGATCCAGATCATGCCGACCATCGCCGACGGCATCGCGGTGGCCAAACCGGGCATGCTCAATTTTGAGATCGTGCGCGATGCCGTCGATGAGGTCGTCACCGTCACCGAGGACGACACGGCTCGTGCCCTCCTGGTGCTGCTCGAGCGCGCCAAGCTCGTGGTCGAGCCGGCCGGCGCGGTCGCCGTGGCGGCGATCCTCGCGGGCAAGGTCACCGCGACCGGCCCAACGGTCGCGATCCTCAGCGGGGGAAATATCGACCCGCTGCTGATGCAGCGCGTGATCAGCCATGGTCTCTCGGCATCCGGCCGCTATCTCACGTTGCGCATCATGCTGCCCGACCGTCCCGGGCAGCTGGCCCGCATCTCGGAGCTGCTCGCCGAGGCGCACGCCAACGTGATCGAGGTTCTGCACACGCGGCACGGTGTGGGGCTTCAGATCAGCGAGGTCGAACTCAACGTCAGCGTCGAGACTCGCGGGCCCGATCACCGCCAGCTCGTCGTGGATGTGTTGCGTGCGGCCGGATACGACCCGCAGATCGACTAGCGGGCGAGCGTCGACGCATCGAGCGTCGTGGGTTCGACGCTCGTGACGGTGCCGTGCCGCCAACGAATTCGACGGCGGGAGCCAAGCGGGGCGCGAGCGGGGAATCGGTGCTGTTAGTTGCCGGTCCAGGTCTCCACGAGGAAGATCTCGACGGCGATTTCCTTGCCGGTGGGCGTCACGTACGACGTTGTCGCTCCGACGGCCAGGCCGATGATCGCGGTGCCGAGCGGGCTCTGCTCACTGAAGACGTCGAGGTCGCTGTCCCCGGCGATCTCGCGGCTGCCGATCAGGAAGCGGGTCTCATCGCCGGCGATCGTGGCCGTGATCACGGTTCCCGGCTCGACGACGCCCCGGCTTTCCGGCGCATGGCCGACCTCGGCGTTGCGCAGCAGCAGGACGAGGGTGCGGATGCGGGCCTCCATCTTCCCCTGCTCATCCTTGGCCGCGTGGTAGCCCGAGTTCTCCTTGAGGTCGCCCTCCTCGCGAGCCGATTCGATCTTCTTCGCGATCTCGACGCGCCCGACGGTGCTGAGCGTGTCCAGCTCCGCGGCGAGGCGGTCGTGGGCCTCCTGCGTCAGCCAGGTGACCGTGGTTTCGGTAGTCATGGGTGGAATCTCCTCATGCTTGTTCGTGCTTGTTCGATGCCCGTGCGGGTGAACCCGCAGATATACAACGGACGCCCCGACGATCACGTCAGGGCGAAGCCATCAGTCTAGGTCAGCCAGCAGCGGTAAATCAATCCGGTGTTGCTCTGCTCGGTGGTGCGCACATCCGTCGTCGTCGACCGCGAATACACGGTGCTCGCGGGCAGGTCGACGACTTTCCAGCCAACCACCGTGAAACTCTCATTGAGCGCCTGAACGGCGCAGCTGGCGGTGCGGCCGACCGGGATGGACGCCTCGAACGTGACGCTCACAGTGTTCTCGTCGATGATGCTGTGACGGATGTCCCGGGTCTCGATCAAAGGCTCCGACGCCCCCAGTCCCACCCAGACCACGAAGCCCAGGAGGATTGCCGCGAGGGAGCCGGCTGAGACGAACAGAACGCGACGGTCTCTCGTGCCCCGGTTCGGGGCACGCCCGTACCGGGTGTCGAGGTTGCTGCTCAGGGCCACTCAGACTCCACACTCACGGATCAACGATTAGTCTTAGTACCAAGGATATCTGGCATTTCTGAGGAGTTTCATGACGCTGCGACTCTTGGCGGTGCACGCCCATCCCGACGACGAGTCGAGCAAGGGCGCTGCGACCTATGCCCACTACCGGAGTCTCGGCGCAGAAGTGATGATCCTGAGCTGCACGGGCGGCGAGCGGGGGAGCATCCTGAATGAGGCCCTGCTCGGCCATCCGCTGGCCGAGCGCGACCTGCCGGGACTGCGCCGTCTGGAAATGGCCGAGGCCCAGCGGGCCCTCGGCGTGCAGCACCGCTGGCTCGGCTACGAGGACTCCGGCATGAACGAAGACGGTTCGGTGCCCCCGAACTCGTTCGCGGACATCCCGGTGGCGATCTCCGCCGAACCGGTCGTCCGGCTGATCCGCGAATTTCGACCGCAGGTCCTGGTGACCTACGACGAGAAGGGCGGCTACCCGCATCCCGACCACATCCGCTGCCACGACGTGTCGATGGAGGCCTACCGTGCCGCCGCCGACGCGACCCGGTACCCGGATGCCGGTGAGCCCTGGCAGGTCAACAAGCTCTATTACGATCGGATTTTCAACCTCGAACGCGTCGACGCCATGTTCCTGGAACTGAGCGTCACGGAGCCGGACTCGCCCCTGCTGGAGCCGCTCGGGGCGGCCAGGGAGTGGATGAAAGACTACCCGAAGCTGGCCACGACCCATGTGCCCGTCGGGGACTTCCTCGAGGTGCGGGACGCGGCGCTTCGCGCCCACGCGAGTCAGGTTGCCCCCACCAGCAGTTTCTTCTTCTGGCCGAACGACCTCATCCGCGAGGCGTGGCCCTATGAAGACTTCCAGCTCGTCGAATCGAAAGTGGACACCGTGATACCTGAATCCGACCTCTTCACCGGAATCCGGGACGACTCGTGAGCGCCCTGATCCTGGCTCCGCTCGTGAGCATCGTCCTGGCCGCGACCCCATCGCCGGAGTTTGACCCGAACACGGTGACGCCGGGCCCGGAGGGCTTTGTGGCGATTGCTCTGGTCGCCGTGGGAGCGGTGCTGCTGGCGATGGACATGGCCCGCCGAGTGCGCCGCAACACCTACCGCGCCGAGATTCAGGAACGTCTGCAGGCGGAGATGGCCGCACAGAAGGCCGCAGAGGCCGGAATCGCCGAAAAAGACTAGCGAACTACGGGTGGATCGGGTTCGTCGCGATGATCATGATCGCCGCCCAGTGGCAGAGGAAGGCCACCACGGTCAGGGTATGGAAGATCTCGTGGAAGCCGAATACGCCCGGCAGCGGGTTCGGCCGCTTCATGCCGTAGATGACGGCGCCGACCGAGTAGCAGAGCCCGCCGATCATGATCAGTGTCATCATCGCTGCGTTGGCCTGGAAGAAGTCCACGATGAACATCAGCGCTCCCCAGCCGAGTGCCAGGTACAGCGGAACGTAGAGCCAACGCGGGGCGTGGATCCAGAACACCCGGAAGGCGATTCCAAGGATGGCGCCGCCCCAAACGAGCGACAGAAGCAGCGTGGACTTGGCGGGCGGCAGGGCCAGCACGGCGATGGGCGTGTAGGAGCCCGCGATCAAGAGGAAGATGTTGGCGTGGTCGATCCGTTTGAGGATGACTTTCGTGCGCGGACTCCAGTCGAACCGGTGGTACAGCGCCGAATTGCCGAACAGCAGCATCGAGCTGAGCACGAACACGAGCGAACTCCACCGGGCCGCGCTGCCCTCGGCCGACAAAAGCAGCACGATGCCGGCCACGATCGTGACCGGGAACGTGCCGGCGTGGATCCATCCCCGCCAGGTGGGCTTGACGTCCATTTGCGGGGGCAGGTCGTCCTCGAACAACGGCAGGTTGGGGATGTCATCCGCTGAGGCCATGCTGCAAGAATACGTCAGTGTGCATGCCGCGCGCGGTACGCGACCCTCCCGAGTGGGCTAGCGTAACTGTGTGGAGAAACGGGAAGTTCCTTGGGCGCGCGGCATTCTCTACGGGGTCTATCAGCGTCGACTTCGTCGCGGGCTGACTCCGGATGTGCTTCCGAACCACGTCGCCATGATCATCGACGGCAACCGGCGCTGGGCCAAACAGCTCGGGTTCGACTCCGCCGCCCACGGGCATCGGGCCGGCGCCGCCAAGATGCGGGAGTTCCTCAAGTGGTGTGACGACCTGGGCATCTCCGTCGTCACGCTTTACCTGTTGTCGTCCGACAACCTCACCAACCGGCCCAGCGAAGAACTCGCGGAGCTGACGAAGATCATCGCCAAGCTCGCGGAGGAGCTGTCCCGGTACCGCGACTGGCGGGTGCAGCAGGTCGGCTCGAAGACAGGACTGCCCGAGCCGCTGGTGGCCGCACTGAACGCCGCGGAAGCGCGCACGGCCCGCAAGAAGGGGCTGCACATCAACCTTGCCGTCGGCTACGGCGGGCGCACCGAGATCACCGACGCCATGCGGAGCATCGTGGGAGCGCACCTTGCCAGCGGCGGCGTGCTCGAAGACCTTGCGGAGACGCTGACCCCGGATCTGATCGGGGCGCACCTGTACACGGGCGGCCAGCCCGATCCGGACCTGGTCATCCGCACGTCGGGGGAGCAGCGCATCAGCGATTTCATGCTCTGGCAGAGCGCACACAGCGAGTTTTACTTCGTCGAGGCACTCGGGCCTGACCTCCGCCAGGTCGACTTTTTGCGCGCCCTGCGCGATTTTGCCCGACGCCAGCGCCGCTTCGGAGGGTAGGGGCACCTCATGACGGCTCTCGAACGGTTCCTTGACGGGTTCATCGCGGAACCCGGTTACCTCGACTATGCCCGGATCGGCCCGCTGTCGGCGGGTGTGGTCGCCGAAACCCTCGGCCAGACCGAGGCGCTCTCGCGGGCCCGGTTCGGCAGCCTGGACCACTTCCAGGCCCAGGACGAGCGGCTGCGCACCGCCGTGGCCCGGGCGACCGGATTCCGCGCCGACCAGGTCGTTTCCGAGCCCAACACCACCACCGGTGTCATGCAGGCCATGTTCGGCCTGACGGGGGCGGTGCTGCTGTCGTCGGGCGATTTTCCCACGGTCCCGTTCGCGGCCGTGCGCGCCGCGGAGGCGCTGCGGGTGGTCACCCCACTCTGGCTGGAGACCGACCACGGCCGCGTCACCCCTGGGCAGATCCGGGAGCAGCTCACCCCGGCCACTGCCGCAGTGGCGGTCTGCCTCGTCGATTCTCGCACCGGCCATCGCGTGGATCTCGAGGGCATCCGTCAAGTGATCGGCGACCGTTTGCTCATCGTCGACGCCATCCAGGGTTTCGGCGCAGTAGATGTCCCCTACGAGGTGGCAGACGTCGTCGCGTCGGGCGGGCAGAAATGGTCCAGGGCCGGCTGGGGCACCGGGTTCCTGGCTCTCAGCGACCGTGCGGTGGAACGCCTGGTCCCCGTGTTCTCCGGTTTCGCCGGCACCGACGTCCCCGAGCCGTGGGACGCAGTGTTGCCGCCGAGCCGCAGCGCAAACGCATTCCGGGTGAGCAATGGAGACGCCATCGCCCAGGCCCGGTTCGCGGCCGCCCTCGAGGAGGTGGCCGAGGTCGGTATCCGTGCCATAGAAAACGCGATCGCGGTGAACGTGTCGCTTCTGATCGATCTGGCGGACGAGTTCGCCGTGCCCGTAGTTTCCTCCCGGGACGACCGGGAGCGGGCCGGTATCCTGGTGCTCGAGCCGCCGTCGAGCCAGCTCACGCTGCTGAGCATCGCGCTGCACAACCACGGGGTGACGGCGACGACCCGCGACGGCACCGTGCGGCTGAGCACCCATGCGGCGCTCAGCCCGGACACGGTTGACATGCTGCGCGGGGCGTTCACCTCTTATGCGACCGCCGTGACCTACTGACGACGGCTCGGTGAACGTTGTTTCGAAAGGGCGTGTCGCTCTTCCCCTGGAGCGTGCGGGTAAGTAGCGTCATGCCTATCAGGTATGGCGCCTGATCGAGTCGGCCACATAAGTACGGCTCGAGAACCCTGTGGCCGCTCGCCAACACAATCTGTGCCTCACGGGGCACGGGGTGGGAGTGGTTGTGACCGCTAATCAGATCGATAACAAGGGTTCTAACCAGGGCGCGTCGGCGACGGGGCAGACCGAATGCACGTACGTTCTTGACACCTCGGTTCTGCTCTCCGATCCCAAAGCGATTTTCCGTTTCGCGGAGCACGCCGTCGTGCTCCCCGTCGTGGTGATTGCGGAGCTCGAGGCCAAGCGCAACGACCCGGAGATCGGCTACTTCGCCCGCCAGTCACTGCGGCTCCTCGACGAACTGCGGGTGAAGCACGAACGGTTGGACTTCCCGATCCCGGTCGGTGACGGCGGCAGCCTCCGCGTGGAGCTCAACCACTCGAACATGTCGGTACTGCCGTCCGGACTTCAACTCGGTGACAACGACTCCCGCATCCTCGCCGTGGCCCTGAATCTCGCCCACGACGGTTTGAACGTGACCGTCGTGTCCAAGGACCTGCCCCTGCGGGTCAAGGCGGCCTCGCTCGGCCTCACCGCAGAGGAGTACCGTCACGAACTTGCCGTGGACTCCGGCTGGACCGGCATCGACGAGATCACCCTGGGCTCGAACCTGATCGACGAGCTCTACGACAAGGAGGTCGTGCACACCCGTCTCGTGCAGGACATGCCCGTGAACACGGGCCTGGTCATCCACTCCGACCGCGGTTCGGCGCTGGGCCGGGTGACCGGCAACGGTGCGATGAAGCTCGTGCGCGGTGACCGGGACGTCTTCGGGCTGAAAGGACGCTCGGCGGAACAGCGGCTCGCCATCGACCTGCTGCTCGACCCGGAGATCGGCATCCTGTCACTGGGAGGTCGGGCCGGAACGGGGAAGTCGGCGCTCGCCCTCTGCGCCGGGCTCGAGGCCGTGCTGGAACGCCAGCAGCACCGCAAGATCATGGTCTTCCGGCCGCTTTACGCGGTCGGCGGCCAGGAGCTGGGGTACCTGCCCGGTGACGCCGCCGAGAAGATGAGCCCGTGGGCCCAGGCGGTCTTCGACACACTCGGGGCCATCGTCTCCGAGAACGTGCTGGAGGAGGTCATCGAGCGCGGCATCCTCGAAGTCCTGCCGCTGACGCACATCCGCGGCCGGTCCCTGCACGACGCCTTCGTGATCGTCGATGAGGCTCAGTCGCTCGAACGCAACGTGCTACTCACGGTGCTCAGCCGGATCGGGCAGAACTCGCGGGTGGTCCTCACCCACGATGTGGCGCAGCGGGACAACCTGCGGGTCGGCCGCTTCGACGGGGTGGCGTCGGTGATCGAGACGCTCAAGGGACATCCGCTCTTCGCCCACATGACGCTCACCCGCTCGGAGCGGAGCGCGATCGCCGCCCTCGTGACCGAGATGCTCGAAGGCAACGAGGTGCGCTAGCTGTTCTTCCGACGGAGATTTTGCCCCAGAAGCCGCTTTCAGCACGAAAACAGGCTTCTGGGAGCAAAATCTCCGTCGAATGGGTGAGCGCTGAACGGACAAGGAGCTGCGCAAGTGAGAAAGCGCGGGGCTACCTCGCCTGAGGCGGGCGGGTCATGCTCAGCACGTCGAGGGCGGTGTCGAGCAATTCGAGGGTGACCTCGCCGCGCTCAACGAAACCGAGCGCGATGACGGACTCGCGCACGGTCACCCCTTCGGCCACCGAGTACTTGGCCACCTTGGCCGCGGCCTCGTAGCCGATGACCCGGTTCAGAGGAGTGACGATCGCAGGGGAGGATTCGGCCAGCGCGCGCGCGCGCTCGACGTTCGCCGTAAGGCCGTCGACGGTCTTGTCGGCGAGCACGCGGGCCGCGTTCGAGAGCAGGCGGATCGACTCGAGCAGGGCGGTGCCCATCACCGGGATCGCGACGTTGAGCTCGAACGAGCCCGACGCGCCCGACCAGGCGATGGTGGCGTCGTTGCCGATCACGCGGGAGCAGACCATCAGCACGGCCTCGGGGATCACCGGGTTCACCTTGCCCGGCATGATCGAGGAGCCCGGCTGCAGGTCGGGGATGTTCAGCTCGCCGAAGCCCGTGTTGGGGCCCGAGCCCATCCAGCGCAGGTCGTTGCAGATCTTGGTGAGGCTCACCGCGATGGTGCGAAGGGCGCCGGATGCGTCCACCAGGCCGTCCCGGTTGGCCTGCGCCTCGAAGTGGTCGCGTGCCTCGGTGACCGGCAGCTCGGTCTCCTCGACGAGTAGCTCGATCACAAGTTGCGGGAATCCGGCGGGCGTGTTGATGCCGGTGCCGACCGCAGTGCCGCCGAGGGGGACCTCCGCGACGCGGGGAAGCGCGGTGCGCACGCGCTCGATGCCCAGGCGCATCTGCCGCGCATATCCGCCGAACTCCTGGCCGAGGGTGACCGGGGTGGCATCCATCAGGTGGGTGCGGCCGGCCTTGACCGCGCCGGCCCACAGCTCGGCCTTGGCCTCGAAGGCCACGGCCAGGTGGTCGAGTGCGGGGACGAGCTCGTCGATGAGCGCGCTCGTCACGGCGAGGTGCACGGATGTCGGGAACACGTCGTTGGAGGACTGAGACGCATTCACGTGGTCGTTCGGGTGCACCGGGCGCCCGAGGCTGCGGGTCGCCAGGGTCGCGAGGACCTCGTTCATGTTCATGTTCGAGGAGGTGCCGCTGCCGGTCTGGTAGACGTCGATCGGGAACTCGGAGTCGTAGCGACCGGTGGAGACCTCGTCGGCGGCGGCGGCGATCGCGTTGGCGATGTCGACGTCGAGTACCCCTAGTTTCGCGTTCGCCAGGGCGGCGGACTTTTTGATACGCGCCAGGGCGGCGATCTGGGCGGGCTCCAGCACCGAGCCGGAGATCGGGAAATTCTCGACGGCCCGCTGCGTCTGCGCCCCGTAGAGGGCGGCGACCGGAACCCGGACCTCGCCCATGGTGTCGTGTTCGATCCGGTACTCGGCTTCAGCGGTCTTGTCCACCACGGTGTGTATTACCTTTCGGTTGGGAATCTTTTCGGTATGGGAACGCGCGGCGACGGCCTGGGCGGCTCGCCGCGGGCGGGCTGCTCGGCTAAACCACGCCGACAACGATGTCGGGCACGGCACGGCCTGCGAGCAGCCGGTAGTTCGCCCCGACGATAGCCAATGTACCTTCTGCCACGGCCGCGCTGATCATCTCCGAGCGCTCGAGCAGTTCGGACACCGTGTCGCGAAGGTGTTCGCGGCCGACGGCGAGGGCGTCGACCAGCTCGGGATCGATCGGCGTCGCATCCTTGGACCCCGCCACCCGGCGGACGGCCGGCACGATCTTCTCGATGATCCGGCTGATGTGCGCGGGCAGTGGTTGCGCGTCGGCGGCCTGGGAATCGATGGCGGCGCGCACGGCCCCGCAGCCGTCGTGGCCGAGCACCAGGATGAGCGGCACACGCAGCACGGCGACCGCGTATTCGAGCGAGCCGAGCACCGAATCGGAGATGACCTGACCGGCATTGCGCACGACGAACAGGTCGCCGAGGCCCTTGTCGAAGATGATCTCGGCGGCCAGCCGCGAGTCGCTGCAGCCGAACAGGGCCGCGTCGGGGGTCTGTACGAAGGCGAGCTCGGCTCGGCGGTCCACATCCTGGCGCGGATGCCGCGGCTCGCCGCTCACGAAGCGGTCGTTTCCGCGCTGCAGGTCGGTCCAGACGTCTGCCGGTGTTGCTGCCTCGCCCATTACTGTCCCTCGGTGCTGTTGGAACTGATCTGTTCGGCCAGCACTGCGGCCAGAACGGCGAGTTCCTCGTCGTCGGCGGTACCGACGAGGAGGTAGGTACTGTCGCCGGCCCTGGTCACCAGAGCGGATTCGAAATTGCCGCGGTCATCTTCCGGTGCGGTGTTGCGGTAGACGTCCCAGGTGACGCCGGCGATCATGACGGTGCCGGCGACCGGAGCATCCTGCAGCTCGTCGGCGAGCCAGCTCGGGTTGGCGCCGAGCGCCTGGGTGAGGCCGATGAACTCGGTCTTGGCCGTGATCAGGCCGATGTACCAGGACGGGATCTTGTCGCTTCCGCCCAGGCGCCACTGCGCCGCGTTGGCCGTCCACCCACTCGGCAACTCCGGAACCAGCAGGGGATCGCTGAGGCCGGGTTGCACCTGCGCGGCAACGGATTGAAAATCGACGTCGCGGTTTTGCGGGGCGTCGCTACGCGGCACCAGCAGCACGAGCACCAGGACTGTGCCCAGTGTGGCCAGCAGGGACAGGATCAGATTGTTCACGGTCTTGTGGGAGCGGTACTTGCGGGAGTTCTCGGCCAGTCGGGTGCGGGTTTCATCCGGCGTCTCCGGGCGCCCCAGCTCTGCGACGATTCGGGGCGCGCGCTTGGCCGGGCTCATCCGGCTGTCGCGGCGGAGTCGACCTGGCCTGCCCGGGCGGCATCCAGTCTGGCTTTCGCGCCGATCAGCCACTCTTCGCAGCGGCGGGCGAGAGCCTCACCTCGTTCCCACAGTGCGAGCGATTCCTCCAGCGACGAGGCACCCTGCTCGAGGGCGTTCACCACGCGCACGAGCTCATCCCGGGCCTGCTCGTAGCTCAGTGCATTGATTTCGTCTGGTGCCGAGGTCATGGTGTCCATTCTAATTTCACATTCGACGGTGTCGGGTCCGAGGTTGCCGCGTTCGCGGTGGCCGCCAGAGCGCCCTCGGCGAGCGTGATCACGAGTTTCGTCTGCGACGGTGCCTGCCCGGGCGAGCGCACCACCTGGCCGCCCTGCAACTGCACGATCGAGTAGCCGCGGTCGAGGGTGCCCTGGGGGGAGAGGGCGCGCAACTGGGAACGCAGGTCGACGATCACCGCTCCGGCCCGCTCGACCGCCCGGTCGACCAGCTCGGCGCCACGGGCGACGTAGCGGGTGAGGTCCTCGGACCGGGAATCGATGATCCACTCGGGGGTGGCGAGCACCGGGCGTGAGCGAAGCTGGCCGATCCGGTCGACCTCGTGCGCGAGGATGCCGGTCAGCCGGTTGCTGAGGCGGGCCCGGGCTTGCTGTACCCGGTTGAGTTCGTCGGAGACGTCCGGCACGACGCGTTTGGCGGCATCCGTCGGCGTCGACGCGCGCAGGTCGGCCACGTCGTCGAGCAGCGGCCGGTCGGCCTCGTGGCCGATCGCGCTGACCAGCGGGGTCGTGCAGGCCGCCGCAGCCCGGATCAGCGTCTCGTCGCTGAAGCCGAGCAGGTTCTGGAAGTCGCCGCCGCCGCGGGCGACTATGATCACGTCGACCTCCGGGTCGTCGTCCAGCCGCTGGATGGCCGCGGTCACCTCGGACACCATGCGGTCACCCTGCACGGCGGCGTAGGCCAGGTTGAAAGTGACGGCCGGCCAGCGCAGCTGGGCGTTGCGGATGACGTCTTTCTCAGCGTCGGAGTCTTTGCCGGTGACCAGGCCGATGCAGTGGGGGAGGAAGGGCAGCGGCTTCTTGCGGGACGCATCGAACAGACCCTCGCCGGCCAGCCGATTGCGCAGCCGTTCGAGCCGTTCCAGCATGTCGCCGAGGCCCACGTGGCGCATCTCGAGCATCTGCATGGTGAGAGTGCCGCCCTTGACCCAGTAGTTGGGTTTGACGAGGGCGATGACCCGGTCGCCCTGCTTGAAGTCGCTGGTCAGCTTCGCGCGCACCGACGACCAGATCGTGAAGCTGACCGTGGCGTCTTCGGTGAGGTCCTTGAGCTTGCCGTAGACGTTGCCGCCGCTGGCGCCCCACTGGGTGATCTCACCCTCGACCCAGGCCGTGCCGAGGCGCTCGATGTAGCCGCGGATCTTGTTGGCCAGCAGCCCGACCGGCCAGGGGGTCTCGAGGGTGGGTGGTGCGTCCGTCATCAATCGTTCCTCCCACGGACTGCACAGTCGGCCCCCCATAAGATGAGGAAGTGACTATCAGTACGGATTCGCCTGTGATCGGCCTTGGCATGCCACGGCTTCCCCGCGCACGCAACAGGCTCAAGGATACCCCGGTGCTCGGGCACAAACGGGTGCTGCTGGCCGCCCCGCGCGGTTACTGCGCCGGCGTCGACCGTGCCGTCATCGCCGTCGAGAAGGCCCTCGAACTGTACGGCTCCCCCGTGTATGTGCGCAAGCAGATCGTGCACAACATCCACGTGGTCTCCGAGCTGGAGAAGAAGGGGGCGATCTTCGTCGAGGAAGTCGACGAGGTGCCCACCGGCTCCCACATCGTTTTCAGCGCCCACGGCGTGTCCCCGGCCGTCGTCACCGCGGCCACGGACCGAGGCCTGCTGGCAATCGACGCCACCTGCCCACTGGTCACGAAGGTGCACCGTGAGGCCGTGCGCTTCGCCCGGGACGACTTCCAGATCCTGCTGATCGGTCACGAAGGCCACGAAGAGGTCGAGGGAACCGCGGGGGAGGCACCCGAGCACACCACGCTCGTCGGGAGCCCTGACGACGCCGACACCATCGAGGTGCGCGACCCCGACAAGGTGGTCTGGCTGTCTCAGACCACGCTGAGCGTGGACGAGACCATGGAAACCGTGCGTCGCCTGCGTGCCCGTTTTCCAAATCTGCAGGATCCCCCCAGCGACGACATCTGCTACGCCACCCAAAACCGCCAGGTGGCGATCAAGAAGGTGGCCCGCGATTCGGACCTCGTCATTGTGGTCGGATCGGCGAACTCGTCCAACTCGGTGCGACTGGTCGAGGTGGCGCTGGAGCACGGTGCCCGGGCTGCCTACCGCGTGGACTTCGCCAGCGAGATCCAGCAGGAGTGGCTCGACGGGGTTGTCACCGTGGGCGTGACCAGCGGGGCATCCGTGCCCGACGAACTGGTGCACGAGGTGCTCGCCGATCTGGCCGAGGCCGGCTACGGCGACATCGAAGAGATCAAGACGGCCGAGGAGGACCTGCTGTTCTCACTGCCGAAGGAACTGCGAAAGGATCTGTCCGGCAACGCGGATGCCCGCGGTCTCGGCGGACGGGTCAGCAGCTAGGAGCCGGCCGGCCGCGTTCACCACGAAGGCCCCCGTCGATCAGATCCAGGATCTGACCGACGGGGGCCTTCGTGTACGCCGGATACGGCAGCACGGCGTTGCCTACAACGTGCCGTAGACGTCCATCAGGTTCGGGTCGTTGAGCAGCGTCGGGTCGGTGGCCAAAACCGCGGTGGTGAAGGCGATGAACACGAACGCGGACAGAACCGCACCGATCAGCGGCACGTAGAACGCGCGCTTGCCTCGGACCAGCAACAGGATCACGCCTGCCGCTGTGGCCAGCCAGACGAGGGACACACCGATGATCCCGGCCGTGACCAGCCCGGCCGCGGAGGGATCCGGCTCATACGCGGCGAGATCCAGCTGGGTATGGAGCAGTTGAATGGACTCGGTAATCATCGTGAGCATGCTGACCGCGAAGAACGTTGACAGGAGCCCGAGGACGAGCAGGCTCAGAGTCACCGGCCGGTCCCAGGCCGACGCGGTTCCGGCCGGGCGCACAGCCCGCTCGGGGGCCGCGGCCGGCCCCGCAGCCGGCGGTGTCGCGAGCGTGCGCTCATCCGGGGTAGGAGTCCAGCTCCAACCCTCGGGCGCAAGCTCACCGTACTGGGGACGGGGCCGGGAATCCTCCGGAGGGGTTCCCGAAGGAGTCGACGAAGAATTCTCGGCCATCATCATCCGGTGCTAGCTGTTCGAGTGGCCGGCGGAGCCGAGCTGGCGGGTGGCGTCAGCGACGCGAGCGGCCATGGCCGTCTCGGCAACCTTGCCCCAGGCGCGCGGGTCGTAGACCTTCTTGTTGCCGACTTCGCCGTCAACCTTGAGCACGCTGTCATAGTTGCTCAGCATGTAGCCGGCGACCGCGCGTGTGAACGCGTACTGGGTGTCGGTGTCGATGTTCATTTTGACGACACCGTTCGCGACGGCCTCGGCGATCTCGGCGTCGGTCGAGCCTGACCCACCGTGGAAGACCAGGTCGAGCGGCTTCGGACCGGTACCCAGCTTGGCGGCGACGCCGTCCTGGATCTCCTTGAGGAGCTCCGGGCGCAGCTTGACGTTGCCGGGCTTGTATACGCCGTGCACGTTG
This sequence comes from Cryobacterium sp. TMT2-15-1, assembly GCF_004402345.1. Taxonomy (NCBI): domain Bacteria; kingdom Bacillati; phylum Actinomycetota; class Actinomycetes; order Micrococcales; family Microbacteriaceae; genus Cryobacterium; species Cryobacterium sp. TMT2-15-1. Next base: position 91,877 of record NZ_SOGD01000022.1, read on the forward strand.
CCGAAGGTGAGGGCAGCCATGTAGCGGCCGTTCTCGCCCATGCCGAGGGAATCGATCATCGAGAGCGCGTCGTCGAGAGTCGTGTACAGATTCTCGTTGATGTCGCCCTCAACGCCGTCTTCTTCGCCGCCGACGGCGCCGATCTCGACCTCGAGGATGGCGTTGATCGCCTGGGTGCGCTTCAGGATGTCCTTGGCGATGTCCAGGTTCTCTGCCAGCGGGATGGCGGAGCCGTCCCACATGTGCGACTGGAAGATCGGGTTGCGGCCGGCCTTCACCTCGTCTTCGGAAGCGGAGATGAGCGGGAGGACGAAGTCCTCCAGCGCACCCTTGGGGCAGTGGTCCGTGTGGAGTGCAACGGTAATGGGGTAATTGTCGGCGACGGACTGTACGAAGCGCGCCATCGCGAGCGCACCGGAGGCGCGGTTCTTGACCGTGTGGCCGGCGAAGTAATCTGCGCCACCGGTGGTGACCTGGATGATGCCGTCAGAGCCGGCTTCGGTCAGGCCCTGAAGGACGGCATTAATGCTTTGAGAAGACGAAACGTTGAACGCCGGGTAGGCGAACCCCTTCGTCTTGGCCTTGTTGAGCATCTCGGCATACTGGTTTGGGGTTGCGATGGGCATTGTTGAGTCTCCTCGATTGAACCGTTTCGGTCTTCTCATCCTACCGAGGTGGGTCTCCGGCCGTGCCGGCGAGCGCACACCCCCGCGACGAAGAGCGGGCGCTAGGCTGAACGAGGCAGCACCGACACCGGTGCCGGCCCAATGATGGGTCTTGCCACTGCCGCACTCTTCGTCCGGGAAGGACCATCTGTGAACAGCCCCGAAGTCGCCCCCAATTTCATGCACCCCGACCGCAACCTTGCGATGGAATTGGTGCGGGCCACCGAGGCCGCAGCGATTCGTGCGGTCCCGTTCATCGGCCGCGGCGACAAGAATGCCGCAGACAAGGCAGCCGTCGACGCCATGCGCGTCTTCCTCGGCACCGTGAACTTCGACGGACTCATCGTCATCGGCGAGGGTGAGAAAGACGAAGCCCCGATGCTCTTCAACGGTGAGCGCGTCGGCAACGGAACCGGACCCGCCTGCGACATCGCGGTCGACCCGATCGACGGCACCAGCCTCACCGCCGCCGGACGCCAGAATGCCCTCTCCGTGATCGCGGTCTCCTCCCGGGGCACCATGCTCGACGCGTCATCCGTGTTCTACATGGACAAGATCGTCACGGGCGCCGCCGGGCGCGGAGTCGTCAGCCTCGACGCCCCGATCGGCGACAACATCCGTGAGCTGTCGAAAGCGACGGGCAAGCCGGTCGGCGAAATGGTCCTCGCCGTGCTCGACCGTCCCCGCCACGCCGAACTTATCGACGCCATCCGCAGCGCCGGAGCGGGCACGCGGCTGATGAGCGACGGCGACGTCGCCGGCGGCATCAACGCGGCCCGCTGGGAAACGCGCATCGACATGTGCGTCGGTACGGGTGGCAGCCCCGAAGGCATCACCACGGCCTGCGCGCTCAAGGCCATCGGCGGCTACATGCAGGGACGCCTGGCACCGAAGGACGACGCCGAGCGTGCGGGCGCCGTCGAGGCCGGTCTCGACGTCGACAAGCTGCTGGAGCTGGACGACATGGTCAGCGGCGACAACACCTTCTTCGTCGCCACGGGCGTGACGGATGGCGGACTCGTCGACGGCGTGCGCCGCCAGGGCCCGATCATCCGCACCGAGAGCATCGTGCTGCGGTCGAAGTCCGGCACCACGCGTCGGGTGATCGCCGAGCACCTCGCCTCGAAGTGGCTCTAGGCGCTCGGCTTTAGCTGCCCGCACGGCCGAAAATCGCCGTTTGGACGGCGATTCTCGACGTTATCGGCGATTCTCGGAGTCACTCAGTCAGTCAGTGCGGCGGCATCGAGTGCGGCGCTTTCGAGTACCGCGGCCTCCAGTTCCGACACGAACTCCCAGGCGGCCAGTTCGCGCGGGGTGTCCTCGATGCCCGCCAGCGGTGCCAGCACCTTTGACTCATCGAGGGCGTTGAGCTTGCGTGCGGTGGGCAGTACCTGGCGTTCCATCGAGCCGACGAAGCCGTTGTAGTCCTTCACCGTGCGCTCGATCGACCGGCCCAGTTTTTCGATGTGCGTGGCCGTGGTGGCCAGACGGCCGTATAACTCCCGACTGAGGTCGAACAAGACTTTTGCGTCATGCGTGAGTACGTCCTGCTGCCAGGTGAAGGCCACCGTCTTGAGCACCGACCACAGGGTCACCGGGGAGGCGAGGGCCACCCGTTTCGAGAACGCGAATTCCATGATCGAGGGGTCGGCCTCCAACGCCGAGGAGACCAGGGACTCGCTCGGGATGAAGGCGATCACGATCTCCGGGGAAGCCTCCAAGCCCTGCCAGTAGGCCTTGCTGCCGAGAGCGGTGATGTGGTCGCGCACGGCCTTGACGTGCGCCTTCATGTAGACGGCCCGCTGGGCTCCCAGGGCGCCGGTAGCGGTGACCGGGATCTGGCTGGCTTCGAGGAACGCCGTGAACGGCACCTTCGCGTCGACGGCGATGTTCTTGCCGCCGGGCAGGTGCACGACCATGTCGGGGCGGCCGACGCCGGCGTCGGAGGTGATGCTCGACTGCACGTCGAAGTCGACCCGCTCGATCAGGCCGGCGGCCTCGACCACGCTGCGCAGCTGGGTTTCGCCCCAGACCCCGCGCGTGTTGTTGGCGCGCAGGGCCGACGCGAGCGACTCGGCAGTGCTCCGTAGGCGCTCCTCCGACTCGGTCGCCGACCGCAGCTGCTGGCTGAGCTCGCCGTGTTGCAGGCTGCGCTGGGCCTCGAGCTCGGCGACCTTCTGCTGCATGTCCTGCAGGCTCTCCTTGACCGGGGCGAGGGCCTGGAGCACCTTGCTTTCCTGCTTCTGCTGCTCGGTGCGCGCGTCCTGGTCGTCGCGCTGGCGGTCGCTCAGTTCGCGGTATTGCCGCCCCGCGTCGACGACCTGCCCGCGCAGGGCGTCGACGGTGGCCTGAACTGAGGCCAGCTCTTCGCGCAGGATGGATTGGATGCCGGCCTCCCGGGCATGCACCTCGGCCAGGGCCACCTGGTGCCTGGCCTCGACGACGAGAGGATCGGTGCCGGACGAGCCTCCGTTGCGGCGCTCGGCGGAACGCGCCGTGAGGACCACCGTGAGCAGGGTGCCGAGCAGGGCGCCGACGACAAGGCCGAGAAGAAGACTGAACCAGGAATCCATGGTTCTACTCTGCCAGTGGCCACCGACATTGCCCGAAGCGGTGCTTCAAGGATGCCTAGTTCAGCGCCATCGGGCCGTGCGTGGCGGACTTCTCCTTCGTGGCGACCGGCCCGATGGCGCCGATCTTCACGCCGGTGATCTGCGCCAGCTCCTCGAGAGTGCCGGCCCCGTGCCGGTCGGCGGCGTGGATCATGATGGCCGCGCAGGCCTCCGCGTCGGCCAGGGCGTCGTGGTGGGCGAAACCCTCGAAGCCCGCGGCCATCGCGGCCACCGGAAGCCGGTAGGACTCGAGGTGGTAGGTGCGGCGGGCCACCTGGAGGCTGCAGACGTAATTGAAGTCGGGCACGACCAGCCCGGCGACAGTGGAGGACGTCTTGATGACCCCCAGGTCGAACCCGGCGTTGTGCGCCACGAGGTGGTCGTCGCCGGCGAAGGCGACCAGATCGGGAAGCTGCTGCGCCCAGGTGGCCGCACCGGCGACATCCGTCGGCCGGATGCCGTGGATCTTGATGTTCCAGGCCAGGAAGACGTCGTGCCCGACGGCCGGCTTGATGAACCAGGCGACACGGTCGACGACCTTGCCGTCACGGACCTTCACCAGCCCGACCGAGCACGCCGAAGCGCTGGAGGAGTTGGCGGTCTCGAAGTCGATGGCGGTGAAGTTGACTGGCACCGCTTCATCCTGTCACGGGCCGCCGACAGCGCGTCGCCTCTGTGCCGACCGGCCCCGGGTCGCAGACGGTACGATTGACTCTCGTGGCTCTTACTATTGCAATCGTCGGACTGCCCAATGTGGGCAAGTCCACCCTCTTCAACGCGTTGACCAAGAACAACGTGCTCGCGGCGAACTACCCGTTCGCCACCATCGAGCCTAACGTCGGCATCGTCAACCTGCCCGACCACCGCCTGGCCAAGCTGGCGGCGGTCTTCGGTAGCGAGCGTCTGCTACCTGCCCCGGTGTCGTTCGTCGACATCGCCGGCATCGTGCGCGGCGCCAGCGAGGGGGAGGGGCTCGGCAACAAGTTCCTCGCCAACATTCGGGAGGCAGACGCCATCGCTCAGGTCATCCGCGGTTTCGCCGACCCCGACGTGGTGCACGTCGATGGCGCCGTCGACCCGGCCGGCGACATGGAGACGATCAACACCGAACTCATCCTCGCCGACCTGCAGACCCTCGAGAAGGCGGTCTCCCGCTTCGAGAAAGAGGTCAAGGGGCGCAAGCTTCCCGCCATCGTGCTGGAGACCGCGCTCAAGGCGCAGGCCATCCTCGACGCCGGAGCGCCGCTGTCATCGGCCACGCTCGACATCGAGCCCATCCGGGAGCTGGGCCTGCTGACGGCCAAGCCGTTCATCTACGTGTTCAACGTCGACGAGGCGGTGCTGCAGGATGCCGGGAAGCTCGCTGTTCTGGCCGCGCTGGTGGCCCCGGCCAACGCCGTGTTCCTCGACGCGAAGCTCGAATCCGAGCTCAGTGAACTCGACGCCGAGGACGCTGCCGAGATGCTGGCGTCTACCGGCCAGGCCGAGAGCGGGCTCGACCAGCTCGCCCGCATCGGCTTCGACACCCTCGGCCTGCAGACCTACCTCACGGCCGGGCCCAAGGAAACACGCGCCTGGACCATCCACAAGGGCTGGACCGCTCCGCAGGCCGCCGGCGTCATTCACACCGACTTTCAGAAGGGCTTCATCAAGGCGGAGATCTTCTCCTTCGACGATCTGATGGTGGCCGGTTCCGTGGCGGAGGCCCGCTCCAAGGGCAAGGCCCGCATCGAGGGCAAGGAATACATCATGCAGGACGGCGACGTGGTCGAATTTAGGTTTAACGTCTAATCAGGCCGGCCAAGGCCGCTTCTTGCAGGTCGAGGAGGTCCGCCAGAGCCTTTTCTGATGGTCGAGGAGGTCCGCGAGGGCCGTCTCGAGCGCGGTGTCCGTCGGTGTGCCGCCTCGCCGCATCAACGAGGTCGTGCACGGCCAGCGTCGAATCACCGCGAACACGGCTCTCCGCCTGGCCAGGTACTTCGGCACCTCGGCGCAATTCTGGTTGACGTTGCAGGACCGGCATGACCGCGATGTTGCCGAGGATCGCATGGCTGAGCAGATTGCGGCAATCACTCCGCGCCGCCCGCGGGACAAAGACCCTTCTTTCGAGGCACGGCGAACCTGGTGGGCGGAGAGCGGACTAGCATTCGGTTATGCTCACGGTCGACTCGCTCAGGAACCTCCTCGCAACGGGCCGTTCGGGTGACCTTGCGGCCCGACTCGCTTCCGTTGAGCCGTACGAGCGCCGCGCGGCGTGCAAGCCCCTGGTTGGTCAGGCCAAGGCCATCCTGTGCGCGAGTTCAGCATCGACGGTGACTTCGTGGCTTCGCGATCTGCGAGCAGACTATCCCGGGGGGTACGCGCAATTCGTTGACGCCTGGACAGGGCCATTGGAACTAGGGCACTGGGATGCGGCGACCACCGTCCTGCTGGCCTCCAAAGTGCCCGCTCAGGCCGCGAAAGTCTGGCCGATACCAGAGGACCGTTCGTTTGCGCAGTGGGTGTACCCGGCCTTGTTCCCCAACGACCTCATCGCGTTCGTCGATCAATGGTCTTCGGATTTCGCAGCGAATCCCAAGAACTGGGACCGTAACCGGGGTCGGGCCGTGATGTATGAGTGGATTGAAGAAGGTCTCGTCGAGGCACCACATCATGATGGAGCTGTCTTGATGCTGATCAGCGGTTGGGCTGACAGGCCGGGGAAGCCGCTTTTGTACTGGCTGCTTGCGAGACCGAAAGTCACCAGGGTGCTCTTCGCTCGTCTCTTCACGACGCGTGGCGTCAAAGGTGCTTCTTTGAGGCAGAGCGACCGGAGTGATGTCAACGATCCACTTCGAACAGTGGTCGTGCCCGGGCTCGTGGAGGCTGGAGTGTGGAGTCGGAGCTTCGTCGTTCAAGGCGTCGAGTCAGCCTTGAGAAGTGATCTGCCCGCCTACCAGCGCCGCTGGTTCGTTCAGCTCGGTGCAGACCTGGGTCTGCCGGCGGCGGGGACGACCGCACTCGCTCGCTCACCCGGTTCAGGGGTTGTTCTGTAACGTAACGTGGTGGAGTTCCGCTTCAACGTGTAGAGCGTTCCGGCCGCAACTGATTCCGTTTCGGACAATTGCTGCCGGTGCGCGGGGCGCAGTTGTCCGCTGCGGCATCAGTTGCGATGGCGAGGCTCGGTGCACTTGAGCGAGTCGTGATGGTCTTCCTTGGCTTGGCCGGCTGAGTTCCCTGGTACTCGTAATGTGTTTTCGTGCGGTAAGGCGGTGGAGTTCCGCTTCAACGTCCAGCGCGTTGCGTGGGGCGTGTGGGGTGTGGCTAAATCAGGAGATCTGTCGCCCGGGGATGCCACCAGGGTGGTCTTTCAGAGTGGATCCCGCCACGGGTCGTACAATTCTCCTGAATTAGCCACCGCGCGGGGCTCCCCGCTTCAGCAAATCGTGTTGCAGGGACAGGGGAGATCCCTCGGCCGACACCTCGACTTCTCCGCGGACGAGCAACAGAATCGGGATCGGGGCCACGCTCGATGAACTCAAAACCGCGTGCCCCGATGCTCACGGACCAGAGAGACTGCCTCCGCCCCCTCAACCGGCCGGGACGCGCAGGATGACGTTGCCTTTCTTATGGCCGGCCTCGACGAAACGGTGCGCCAGAGCGACGTCGGCCAGGTCGTACGTCCGATCGATGACCGCCAGGGACCGACCCGACTCGGCAAGGTCGACCAGGTGCGCGAGAGCATCCGCGGTGCTGTCGATGTTGCCCGCGACGACCCGCCTCCCGCTCCTCCTGGTGTGCCAGGCGGCCAGAAGCAGCCCCCGGAGATCGGAGACGACGAGCAACAGGGCGCCGCCGGAAGTGAGGCACGTCGCAGCGCGTTCACAGGGGGCGTTCCTGACGCAATCCATGATGACGTCGTAGGTTTGCCCCTCGAGCAGGAAATCCTCCGTTGTGTAGTCGATCACCCGGTCGGCGCCGAGCGCGGTGACCAGCTCGCGGTTGGCGCCGCTGCACACGCCGGTGACGCGCGCGCCCATCTGCTTGGCGAGCTGCACCGCCGCCGTGCCCACGGCACCGGATGCGCCGTTCACGAGAACGGTGCTGCCCGGTTTGATCTCGGCGCGGCTGAAAAAAGCATGGGCGGTGGTCCCGCCGAAGACGAGAGTCACGGAATCCGTGAAGGTCATGTTCCGTGGCTTCGCCGTGATCGCGCCATCCTGCGGGATGCAGACGTATTCCGCGTGCCCGCCGAATCGGCTGCCGAGCATCGCGATCACCTCGTCGCCGGGCCCGAACGGCGCTCCCAGCAAGGAGAACACGGTCACGCTGAGGATATGCGTCACGATGGGCACGGGGGAGTCGAGGAACCTGGCGTTGTGCGCCGAGGCGACAGCCCCGCCCGCCTGCTCGGTCAGCCGCGCTGCCCCGGCGAGCAGCGGGATGAGGCTGAGCAGGATCAACCCGGTTGACGCACGCCACTGCCCCGCTGGGCCATCCTTCGACTGTCGTGGGGTGCCGCGGCAGTCGCGATGTCCCGGGTCATGGTTGCCTGCTTCCCAGAGCGTTGAAGGAGATCAGCGTCACACCCAGGTCACTCACTCGGCGCAGCAGCCCGTGCAGCGCGGCCTGGTCGATGACCGAGCCCGTGAGGACTGTCGTGCCGTCGCCTGTCCCGGTCAGTGTGAAGCCCTCGAACCAGTCACTCCAACTCTCCACGAGCTGCCCCTGAAGCCGAATCTCATAGCGGTCGAGTTCAGCCCGTGATGCCGACCAAGCCGAGGACGGCCATGCCGAAGCTGAGACTGTGCACCGTCACCCAGGTCTGGGTGGTGAGGGAGGCGGCCTCGTCGGCGGGGTGGATGAACTGGATGACGATATAGATCAGCCCGGACAGTGCGGCGGCGACCGCGGCCCTTCGGGTGAGAGTAGAAGGCGTGATGCTCATGAGGTGCTCCGATGCTCTGAGAAGCCCCAGGCGGATACCCGAGGATGACCCGAATCTAAGGAGACACATGCTGACGGGGCATCACCCCACGTGGTGACCGAGGTGGTGATTATGCCGACTGCCGGATTAGATCAGGCCCAGCTGGGCGGCGTGGCTGACGGCAACCGAACGGCTGTTGACGTTGAGCTTGCCGAAGATGTGCCTGCTGTGGGTGCGCAGGGTGTTGAGCGAGACGCACAATTCACGGGCGATCTGGGGACCCGTGAGTTCGGTCGCCAGGAACCGGAGTACGTGCAGCTCGCGCTCGCTCACGGGCTCAGGCAGGGTCGGCGGGCCGACTGTTTCATCGCCGGATGTTTGCAGGGCCCGGCCGATCCGTCGCACGTAGTCGGAGCTGAATCCCGCCTCGGCGGCCTACTCCGGCGGCGGCGAGAAGCCGGTCGAGCAACCGGATGGCCGACCCGATCGACCCCTCGCTCGGATCGGCCCGGTGTTGCGCGAGGAGCAGCTTCGCCAGGGTGATGTGCCCGAACTCGCTCAGGTAGGTCAGCTCGTCGTCCGCGGACAGGCCGTGCTTGTTGGCCCAGGCCCGGGCATCCGTCAGCCGTCCCTGCTGGATCCGCAACCGCGCCCGCAGGACATATGCAGAGAGGTGGTGATACCGGTACCAGCGGCGCCGGTCAACCAGGGCAACGACGAAGAGATCCTCCGCTCGAGGGACTCCAGCATCTCGCTGCTCCCCGTTTCCTCGGTGACGGCGTCACAGAGGGGGCCAGTGAGCCGGTCCAGGATGCAGGTGCGCAGCAGGAATGCCCGCACCTTCTCGGGCTGACGTTGCATCACCTCCTCGGCGAGATAGTCGATCACGAACCGGTTGCTCCCGGTGAAGCCGTGAATGAAGCCGGAGACATCCGAGCGTTCCCGTATCGAGAGGGCCGCCAGCCGGAGACCGGCGATCCAACCCTCTGTGCGTGTGTCAGGAGCGGCGATGTCCTCGGCCGAGAGCTTCAGGTCCACCATGTCCTTCAGGAAGGCGGAAGCCTCGTCCGGGGTGAAGCGCAGATCGGATGCCCGGAACTCGGTGAGCTCGTTGCCGGCGCGCAGTCGCGCCACGGGGAGGAGCGGATCGGATCGGCTCGCCACGGCCAGGTGCAGATTCGGCGGAAGGTGATCGAGGAGGAAGACCAGCGCATCGCGGATATCCGGTGCCTCAATCAGTTAGAGGTCATCGAGCACCATGATGATCTCGTGCGGACTCTGGGCGACGTCGTTGATCAGTCCCGTCAGCGCCGACTCGAACGACGTCACCGGAAGGGTCAACGCTTCTGCACCGATCGCGGGATCTGCCCGAGTGCGCGCGTGACGCCCCTGGTTGCGGAAGCCGGGGCGCAGCTCGGCGCACAGACCCGCTGCACCCGACCGGGTGTCCGCACTCACACGGGAGTAGGCAAGGGGAACGTGGCGAGCACCGTGCGGCCGCTCGCCGCCGATCGGGGCGCCATGTCCACGAGGGCGATCTGGGTGAGAGCGAGCCGCTGGCCCTCGTGCACCCGGGCGCCGTTCTTGATCGTGATGTGGGCCCGGAAGCCGGGACCCGTGAACGCGGGCTCGTCGGGGGTGGAGGCAAACGGCCGCACAGCCTCGACGAGGGCGCGGTGCAGCCGGGTCAGGCGCGGGTCGTCCCCGACGAGCGTCACCGGCACGTCCTCGCGCCGGCCGAACAGCGCGTCGGCACCCGCGACCGCCGTGAGGGCGGTGCGGCCCGATGCCGTGGCGGCGACGACGCCGGAAATGACATCCGCGATGACGGATGCAACGGCATCCGTGTGAAAGGGGGGCAGCACGGTGATGTGCAATGGCCACTCCGACACCGGGAAGCTGTCGCCTGTACGGAGCGCCGTGAGCGGGAGGACGACGACGAGGCGGGACATCCGCCGAGTCTAGGGGAATCCCGCCGGCGCGCCGCCGGTGGCACAATGGTCGCATGATGCTGCACCTCACCGGCGATGACGCCGCCGACGCCCTGCTCAGCGATGACCCCTTCGCGCTCCTCCTCGGGATGCTGCTGGACCAGCAGATCGCGATGGAGACCGCGTTCGCCGGGCCGGCCAAGATCCGCGACAGGATCGGCACGCTCAATCCGGCGACCATCGCCGGCTTCGACGCCGATGCACTCGTCGAGGTGTTCCGGGCCACGCCGGCGGTGCACCGCTTTCCGGGCTCGATGGCCGCTCGCACGCAGACCCTCGCGGGCGTGATCGCCACAGACTGGAGGGGTGATGCGTCCGCCCTGTGGACCGCCGACTCCCCGGACGGCGCCGAGATCCTGCGGCGCCTGAAAGCGCTCCCGGGATTCGGCGAGCAGAAGGCGAAGATCTTCCTTGCCCTGCTCGGCAAGCGTCAGGGTCTCACCGTGGAGGGCTGGCGTGAGGCCTCCGAGCCCTATGGTGAGGACGGCTCGTTCCGGTCCGTCGCCGACATCGTCGATCCCGAATCCCTGAACCGGGTGCGGGAAACCAAGCGGGCGGCGAAGGCGGCCGCCAAGAAGAAGGAGTAGCCATGGTGCGTTTCCTGATCCGCGCGGCCATTTTCCTCGGTTCGGCCGCGCTCGGCCTCGGGGTGGCGTCGCTGGTACTCGTGGGTTTCAGGCTTACCTGGCAGGGATTCCTGATCACGGTGCTCGTTTTCGCGGCCGCGCAGAGCATCCTGTCGCCCTCTATCACGAAATTGACGGCACGTAATACGCCGGCGTTCCTGGGCGGGGTCGGCCTAGTGTCGACCTTCGTGGTGCTACTGGTCGCATCCGTCGTCGCCAACGGGCTTGTCATCCGCGGCTGGCGGACCTGGATCCTGGCCGCCTTGGTGGTCTGGCTGGTCACCGCCCTCGCGATGGTCATTCTGCCGCTGCTGTTCCGGCGTACGGTGGCACAGCAGGTCGGCACCAGCAGGTAGGGCGGTGTCGACCACATCAGCGAGCGTATAGCGGCTGAGCGCCATCTGCACCGTAGCTATTGACCTGCTGACCGGGGGCGATACTCTATGCAAAGAATCAGGAAACGTGTACTAAATTCATAGTTAGCAATCAGATAGGCAGTTCAGTAACTGAGAAATCAATAAACACAGCAAAGCTCTTCGGCACGACTCTTTCCTGTTCTTTCTCGCTTATTCGGAGGACAACTTGATTCCCGATTCCCTCACCCAGATTCAATACGACACCGTCTACAACGTGTTCTCGCTCGTCATCGCGTCACAGCTGTTCACGGCGATCTTCATCATCATCTCGCTCAAGCGGGTCCTGCCCCGGTATCGTCAGGCGATGACCGTCGCGGCCATCGTCTGTGCGATTGCCGCCTACCACTATTTCCGCATTTTCGACTCCTTCAAGGCTGCCTTCGTCACCGAGGCCATCGGCGGGGCGGGCGACTATGTGCAGGTCGCCGGGGAGTCCTTCAATGAGGGCTACCGCTACGTCGACTGGTTGCTCACGGTCCCCCTGCTGCTGCTCGAACTGATCGCGGTTCTCGCCCTGGCCCGCAAGGTGCAAACCAGTCTCCTGTACCGGCTCATTCCGGCATCGGCCCTGATGATCATCCTCGGGTACCCCGGCGAGCTCAGCGGGGACAACGCCGTTCGCGGAATCTTCGGTCTGCTCTCCACCATCCCGTTCGCGTACATCCTCTACGTTCTGTTCGTCGAACTGACCAAGTCCCTCGACCGCCAGCCGCAGAGTGTGCGCCGCACGATCAGCCAACTGCGCCTGCTTCTGCTGCTGACCTGGGGTGTTTACCCGATCGCCTACCTACTGCCCATGCTGGGTATCGACGGCTCGGATGCCTGGGTCGGCAAACAGATCGGATACTCGGTCGCCGACATCCTCGCCAAGGCCCTCTACGGTCTGATCATCTACCGCATCGCGCGGATGAAGTCGTTCGCGGATGACCCGGCATTCGCACGCCTCGAACTGTCGGTCGATGAGGCCGAGGAGATGGCCGCCCCGGTGCACGTGCGGAACAAGTAGGCCTACCCGGCCACCTGCTCACCGCCAACGGGCCTGGGCCGATCGCGATCATCTTGATCGTGACCGGCCCAGGCCCGTTTCGCTTTCTGCTGCCCCTCGGGCGGAGTCTAATATCAAGTGTGCTCATCGCCCTGAACGACGGAACCGCGGATGCCGTGGTGCGGCGCCATCTGCACCACCTGGTCGATGACGAGGTGCGGGCGAGTCCGAGCATCCGGGGCGGCCAGACCAGCGCCGACCGTGCCCTGGCGGAATTCTCGGTGGCGGGCTATGCGGCCAGGCGCAGCCAGGTGCTGCCGGAAACCGATCGCGGGGCATCCCGGCTATCACCGTACATTCGGCACTCCTTGGTGCCGCTTCGCCGGGCCTGGGAGCACGTCGGCAAAGGACCTGCCCGAGATACCCGCAAATTCCGGGACGAGTTGCTCTGGCAGGAATACGCCCGACACCTCTATGCGCGTGTGGGTGTGGCCCTGCACCGAAACCTGCGCTTTGCGGCACCCTGGGCCGGAGAATTCGAACCTCAGGCCTGGCCGCGCCGGATGCACTGCATCGACTCGGTCGTGTCGGAACTGGAAACCGACGGCTGGCTGGTCAATCAGACCCGGATGTGGCTGGCCTCCCAGTACACGGTCCGGTCTGGCGCGGGGTGGCATGCCGGCCAGGAAGAATTCTACCGGCACCTGCTCGACGGCTCCCGCGCGGCCAACCTCCTGGGCTGGCAGTGGACCGTGGGTGCCGGCACCGGCTCCGCCTACGGCTTCGCCCGCTGGCAGGTTGAGAAACGGGCACCGCAGCTCTGCCGGGAGTGTCCGCTCGCCCGGGCCTGCCCGATCGAGCAGTTTCCGGTGGGGGCAGCGCCAGTGCCGGTGACGGATGCTCCGGCCACTCTCACGCACGATTCGCACCTGTCCGACACGCTGGGGCCCACCGACGTCGTGCGGCGCCGCGCACCCCGGTCGGTGCTGCTGACGGTCGATTCCCTGGGCGACGCCGATCCGGCGCTCGCGGCGCATCCCGCACTGCCGGCCGCCTTCATCTTCGACGAGCCGGCCCTGGCCAAGCTGCGGCTCTCAAGCAAAAGACTGATCTTCACCGTGGAAACCCTTCAGGATCTGGCCCGGCGTCGCGAGGTGGTCGTGTACCTGGGTGACCCGCGAGTGATCGTTCCGGGCCTCGACGCAGCAGTCACGTTTGCGCCGGTGCCCAGCTTCGCGCGCTACGCGGAGGGCGCGGCCGTGCTGCACCCGTGGCCGTGGCTGGTGCCGCCGCATAGCGGATCGGTGGCCAGTTTCTCGGCCTGGCGCCGTGCCTCGGCCGGCGTCTAGAGTCCGAAGTCGAGCGTGCGGGCTAGCGGCCCTGGCGGCGCTTGCCGGGACGCGGCTGGCCCTTCACCTCGGGCGCGCGGCCCTTGCCCTTCGCCGCCTTCGCCTTGCCGCCCGCCGGAAGCGGCGGCTTCCAGGGCTCATCCGAGGCGGCCAGCATGGTGCGGGCATCCGTGAGAAACAGGTTGCCCGCCGCGGTCAATCGGGTGGTTTCCGTGGTGCGGTCGATGAGCACGACGCCCAGGTTCGCCTCGAGTTTTGCGATCGAGGAGCGCAATTTCGGGGTGGAGATATTGAGGTTCATCGCGGCGCGCGGGAAGTGCAACTCCTCGGCGACGGCGATGAAATGCCGGAGGAGTGTGATGTCCACGGAACGCCTTTCTGTGTGCGCCGCACGAATCGCGGGCGAAGTGTCAAGGGTACGCGTTCCCGCTGGGGGTGTCGCCGGGGGCCACCGGAAGCGGCCGCACCACGCTTCCGGGCCCGCACGCGCTAGGCTCGGAGCGCACACCCTCAACTGAATATAGGGCCATCAAGGTCGATGCGGGAGAGTTCGACGCCCTCAGGCAGTCGAACACCGAAGGAGCAATCCTCCCCGACAATCTCTCAGGTACTCGTACCGCATCGAACTGGCCACTCTGAAAAGTAGTCGCGGCTCGGCAGCGGCTCGCCCACGGTGAAAATCGCGCCCGCCCAACGGCTGCGGTGAAGCTCTCAGGCCTGACGACAGAGGGGGAGTTCCCAGGGGTACGATCGATCGATCGCGCCCCGGAGATTCTTGCTCGGCCCCGGCCGGCGACAACCTGGAGAACTCATGACCTCGGACACTGAAGCCCACACCGATTCGACCCCCACGGTGGAGCGGTTCTCCCCGCTGCACCTGGCGCACGTGGATGCCGGCGCCAGTTTTACGGACTTCGCCGGCTGGCAGATGCCGGTGCGCTACTCGAGCGATCTCGCCGAGCACCACGCCGTGCGCACCAGCGCGGGCATCTTCGACCTCTCGCACATGGCCGAGATCCTGGTGGCCGGGCCGGACGCCGGAGCGTTCCTCGACTATGCCCTCGCCGGCCAGCTCTCCGCGATCGACCTGCTGCAGGCCAAGTACAGCCTCATCCTCAACCGCGCTGGCGGCATCATCGACGACATCGTCGTCTACCGCACGGCCGAGAACGAGTACCTCGTCATCGCCAACGCGGGCAATCGTTTCCCGGCAGTCGCGGCGCTCACGGCCCGGGCCACCCGCTTCGACGTCACCGTCACCGATCAGAGCGACGACGTCGCCCTGATCGCCGTGCAGGGGCCGAACTCGCGCGCCATCCTCGAGGCCACGGCGGACCTCAGGATCGACGGCGACCTGTCAGCGCTGAAGTACTACCGCGCCCTGGGCGGTACCTTCCAGGCCGGCCGCGTTCTCATTGCCCGCACCGGCTACACCGGTGAAGACGGCTTCGAACTTTATGTCGACGTGCCGGATGCCGCGGCGCTCTGGGACGCGCTCCGCGCGGCGGGCGCCTCTTTCCACCTCGTGCCGGCGGGGCTCGCCAGCCGGGACACCCTCCGCCTCGAGGCCGGCATGCCGCTCTACGGCCACGAACTGAGCACCTCGACCTACCCGGTGCAGGCCGGGCTCGGCCGCGTTGTGAACCTCGCCAAGGAGGTCGATTTCATCGGCCGCGAGGCCAGCGAAGAGGGTCCCAGCGCGGAGGCGCGCGTACTCGTGGGACTGGAGTCTGCCGGCAAGCGTGCCGGTCGCGCCGACTACCCGGTGTATCGCAGTGCCGACGCGACCGTGGCCGACGGCGTGATCACGAGCGGGGCGCTGTCGCCGACGCTCGGACATCCGATCGCCATGGCCTACGTGGCGCCCGGCGTGGCGCGACTCGGCACCCAGGTCTTCGTCGACGTGCGCGGCACCCGCATCCCCGCAACCGTGACCGCCCTTCCGTTCTACAAGCGTCAGAAATAGTCCACCCCTCGAGAGGAACACCCCCATGGCCGAACAGTCTGAACTCCAGTACACCGCCGAGCACGAGTGGGTTCTCGTCGACGGCGACACCGCCACCGTCGGCATCACCGCCTACGCCGCCGACAAGCTCGGCGACGTCGTCTTCGTCGAGCTGCCGGCCGTCGGCAGCGATGTCGCCGGCGGCACCGTCGTCGGCGAGATCGAGTCCACCAAGTCGGTCGGCGAGCTCTTCGCCCCCGTCACGGGCACCGTCGCCGAGACCAACGATGCCGTCGTCGAGAGCCCCGAGCTCGTCAACAGCGACCCGTTCGGCGCCGGCTGGCTGCTCAAGGTCACGTTCGCGGAGTTGCCTCCTCTCCTCAGTTACGCCGACTACTCCGCCCTCATCGGCGAGTAACGAAAACGAAAAGCCAGGTTCCGCACACATGTCACAGCCTTTCACTCAGCGCCACATCGGCACGGATGCCGACGCGCAGTCCCGCATGCTGTCCATCCTCGGTTACGACTCGGTCGACGCCCTCGTCAACGCGGCCGTGCCCGAATCGATCCAGGTGGACCAGTTCCGCACCATCGGTGACAGCACCCTGCCGCCCGCCGCCACCGAGCGGGAGGCCATCGCGGAGTTGCGGGACCTCGCCGGCCGCAACACCGTGAAGCGGTCCATGATCGGTCTCGGCTACTACGACACCGTCACCCCGGCCGTGATCAAGCGCAATGTGTTCGAGAACCCCAGCTGGTACACGGCCTACACTCCGTACCAGCCCGAAATCTCCCAGGGCCGTCTTGAGGCGCTGATCAACTTCCAGACCATGATCGCCGACCTGACCGGACTGTCCACGGCCAACGCGTCCATGCTCGACGAGTCGACCGCCGTGGTGGAGGGCATGCTGCTCACCCGTCGGGCGTCGAAGTCGAAGTCGACCCGTTTCCTCGTCGACGCCGACGCGCTGCCGCAGACGAAGGCCCTGCTCGGCAATCGCGCGGCCGCCGTCGGGATCGACCTCGTGGAGGTCGACCTGGCCGGGTCCGCTGAGGACCTCGGCGAGTACTTCGGTCTCTTCGTGCAGTACCCCGGCGCATCCGGCCGGGTCTGGAACCCGGCCGGTGTTATCGCCGCCGCCCAGGCGCAGGGGGCGCTCGCCGTCGTCGCCGCCGACCTGCTCGCCCTGACCCTGATCACCTCGCCCGGCGAGCTCGGCGCCGACGTGGCCGTGGGCACCAGCCAGCGCTTCGGTGTGCCGATGGGCTTCGGTGGTCCGCACGCGGGCTACATGGCCGTGCGCAGGGGCCTCGAGCGTCAGCTTCCCGGCCGCCTGGTCGGCGTCAGCGTTGACGCGGCCGGCCACCCGGCCTACCGCCTGTCGCTGCAAGTGCGTGAGCAGCACATCCGTAGGGACAAGGCCACCTCGAACATTTGCACCGCCCAGGTGCTGCTGGCCGTGATGGCCGGCATGTACGCGGTCTACCACGGGCCCGACGGCCTGCGGAAGATCGCCGCCCAGGTGCACGAGCGCGCCGGGCAACTCGTCGTCGCGCTCCTCGCCGCCGGTGTCGACGTCGTCACCGCGACGTTCTTCGACACGGTCCGTGCCTCCGTTCCGGGCCGCGCCGCCGAGATCGCCCGGGCCGCCGCCGCCAGCGGGGTCAACCTCTACCTGGTCGACGCGGACACCGTCGGCATCGCCGTCGACGAGACGACGACTCTCGCGGATCTCGCCCTGGTCGTCGGCGCGTTCGGCGGGCGGGATGCCTTCGGCCTGGTCGACTTCAGCATGGTCGAGGCCGGCCTTCCGCCCGAACTTCATCGCACCAGCGAGTTCCTCACCCACCCGGTGTTCAACACGCACCGCTCGGAGACGAGCATGATGCGCTATCTCAAACGCCTCGCCGACTTCGATTACGCGCTCGACCGCGGCATGATCCCGCTCGGCTCCTGCACCATGAAGCTGAACGCGGCCACCGAGATGGAGGCCGTCAGCTGGCCCGAGTTCGGCGGGCTGCACCCGTTCGCGCCGCGTGCCGACATCGAGGGCTACCTGGAACTGATCCGGCAGCTCGAATCCTGGCTGACGGATGTCACCGGCTACGATTCCGTGTCCCTCCAGCCCAACGCCGGCAGCCAGGGTGAACTCGCCGGGCTCCTCGCGATCCGCGGCTACCACCTCTCCACCGGGGATACCCAGCGCACGGTATGCCTGATCCCGTCCAGCGCGCACGGCACCAACGCGGCCTCCGCCGTGCTCGCCGGCATGAAGGTCATCGTCGTCGCCTGCGACGAGCTCGGCAACGTGGACCTGGACGACCTGCGCGCCAAGATCGCGGAGCACGCCGAGAACCTCGCCGCGCTGATGATCACCTACCCGTCGACGCACGGCGTCTACGAGCACGAGGTCGGCGCCATCTGCACGGCCGTGCACGACGCCGGCGGCCAGGTCTACGTCGACGGCGCCAACCTGAACGCCCTGCTCGGTTTCGCCCGTTACGGCGACTTCGGCGGCGACGTGTCGCACCTGAACCTGCACAAGACGTTCTGCATCCCGCACGGCGGTGGCGGGCCGGGCGTCGGTCCGGTCGGGGCCAAGGCGCACCTCGCTCCGTTCCTGCCGGGGCACCCGCTCGCTCAGAGCGACGAGCACTACCTCCTCGCCTCCCGCGATGCGGCGGCGGTCGACGGCGGTGGCGATGAAAGTGACGGCACGGTCGGCGGCACGGTCGGCGGCACGGTCGTGCATTCCGGCGGGCCGGTCTCGGCGGCGCCCTACGGCAGCCCGAGCATCCTACCGATCTCCTGGGCCTATGTGCGCATGATGGGGGCCGAGGGACTGCACGCGGCCACCGGCGCCGCGGTACTCGCGGCCAACTATGTGGCCAAGCGCCTCGAGGCTCACTACCCGGTGCTGTATTCCGGTGACAACGGCCTGGTCGCCCATGAGTGCATCCTCGATCTGCGGCCGCTCACCGAGGCCACCGGGGTCACCGTCGACGATGTGGCCAAGCGCCTCGTCGACTACGGC
Source organism: Cryobacterium sp. TMT2-15-1 (assembly GCF_004402345.1). Lineage (NCBI taxonomy): Bacteria > Bacillati > Actinomycetota > Actinomycetes > Micrococcales > Microbacteriaceae > Cryobacterium > Cryobacterium sp. TMT2-15-1. Next base: position 110,407 of record NZ_SOGD01000022.1, read on the forward strand.
TTCCACGCGCCGACCATGAGCTTTCCGGTGTCCGGTACGCTCATGATCGAGCCCACCGAGAGTGAGGACCTGGTCGAGATCGACCGGTTCGTCGAGGCCATGATCGCGATCAAGGCCGAAGCGGATGCCGTAGCCGCCGGCCGCTGGCCTGCCGAGGACAACCCGCTGCACAATGCCCCGCACACGGCACAGTCGGTGATCGAGGGGGAGTGGACGCACGCCTACGACCGTGAGACCGCGGTCTACCCGGTGCGCAGTCTCATTCGTGGCAAGTACTGGCCGCCGGTGCGCCGCATCGACAACGCCTTCGGTGACCGCAATCTCGTCTGCGCCTGCCCGCCCCCCGAGGCCTTCGAGTAGACCGCCACTCCCGAACGAATTCGACGGAGATTCTGCCTGTCCGGCCGGGTTTTGGCCCGATTCGAGCCGTTCTCGGCAAAATCTCCGTCGAATTCGCGGTCCGGCAGACCGGTCAGGCAGGTCAGGCAGGTCAGGCAGGCAGGTCAGGCGGCGGGGGCGAGGAGCCCCGGCCACCAGGCGAGGGCGAGCGGGTACCCGACGAAGGAGACGATGTCGAGGATCCAGTGCGCAATCACGAGCGGCATCGTGCGTCCCCAACGCAGATAGCACCAGCCGAATAGCACCCCCATGGCCGCATTGCCGAAGAACGGCCCGATGCCCTGGTAGAGATGGTAGCTGCCGCGTAGGAGCGCCGAGGACACGATGATGGTCCAGGTGGACCAACCCAGCTCGCGCAGCCGGGTGAACAGGTAGCCGACCACGATCAGCTCCTCGACCAGTGCCGAGCGCAGCGCCGAGAGCACCAGGATCGGGATCGTCCACCAGAACGTGTCGAGCGGCGACGGCACGATCGCCACGGTGAAGCCGAGGGACCGCCCGGCGAGGTACAGCCCCAGTCCGGGGATACCGATCACGAGCATCAGCCCGAAGCCGCGCAGCAGGTCGTGCCCCGGCTCCGTGAAGTCGAAGCCCAGCCGCCGGAACGGACTCTGCCGCGGCAGCCACAGCAGGTAGAGCACCAGGGCCACGGCGAACAGGGCGAAGAAGATGCCCAAAAACTGATAGCTGAAGTCGAGCCATTCCCGCGGCGACTGCGACCCGTTCAGGGTCGCCGACTGCTCCGAGAGCGGCCGGGTGTCGGTCAGCCGGGCGATGATCGAGATGATCGAATAGAGAGCGGATGCCCCGAGCGACATTCCGAGGACGATCCCCACCTCCCAGCGGATCCCGGTTCGATTGCCGAGCAGAGTCACGCGCCCGGCTTCATCCGGCAGGCCGGTGTTCCCCCGGGCAGCCGGTGGCGGTACCGCGCCACGAGCCGGTAGCCCACTTCGGCCGCCCACGACCACGGCGGCACGGTGCCGAGCCAACCCAGGACGCGCAAAAGCGCATTCGGCTGGTGCCGAAGCAGGGCGGCCACGGCCGCGGCGCCGCCGAACCGGTGGTCGTCGACGACCAGCCAAACGCGGGACTGGGCCTCCTTCGTCGTCAGCGCATAGGACGCCAGGTCGGTCCACTGGTAGGGAGAGGAAGTCGGCATGCCGGTAATCAGACGCCTCATGGTGTTCACGGAGGTCGTGCAGAACGCGCAGTCGCCGTCGTAGATCAACAGCGGAGGGCGTACGGGGGTGGTCACGGTCATCCTCCCATCTTCCCACTGCCCGGAACGAGCAGGTTGCTGAATCCGGTGGACGGATTGCGCGCAAGAACCTGCTGTGGCGCAACTATCCTGCGCAGTTTGTTTCGCATCTGTAACGTTTCCGCAATGGATTATGCGAAGTCCGCGCCCACTCTTTAAGGTCGGTATATCCGAGATGTCTGCTCGCCCGAGGGTCACGCGGCATTTCCCTGCGCACTGGAGGAAAATTGAAAATCAGGAGAATGGGCATACCTGCCATCGCCTTGGCTGCCGCGGGAGCCCTCGTGCTCTCCGGTTGCGCCAGCGGAGACGCCCCGGCAGAGAGTGACACCGCGGCGATCATCACCACGAACGGATCCGAGCCGCAGAACCCGCTGATCCCGACGAACACCACCGAGACCGGAGGCGGCAAGATCACCACCTCGATCTTCGCCGGGCTCGTCTCGTACAACGCCAAAGGCGAGATCGAGAACGAGGTCGCCAAGTCGATCGAGTCCGACGACGCCCAGAACTGGACCGTCACGCTCAACGACGGCTGGGAGTTCACCGACGGCGAGGCCGTCACGGCTGACTCCTTCGTGGATGCCTGGAACTTCGGAGCGAAGTTCAGCAACGCCCAGAGCGCCTCGTACTTCTTTGACAACATCGCCGGCTTCAGCTACGACGCTGACGCCGAACTGACCGGGCTGAAGGTCGTCGACGAATCCACCTTCACGGTCGAGCTGGCCTCGCCCGAGGCCGACTGGCCGCTGCGCCTGGGCTACACGGCGTTCATGCCGCTGCCCTCCGCCGCGTACGACGACATGGAAGCCTTCGGCGAGAACCCGATCGGCAACGGCCCGTACATGCTGGCAAAAGAGGGCGCCTGGGAGCACGAGGTCGGAATTGACCTCGTCACCAACCCCGAGTACGACGGCGTGCGCAAGCCCGCCAACGGTGGCCTGAACATCGTCTTCTACGCCTCGATGGACGCCGCGTACGCGGATGTCCAGGGTGGCAACCTCGACGTGCTCGACGCCGTCCCGGACGCCGCGTTCGAGTCCTATGAGTCGGACTTCCCGGACCGCTTCGTGAACCAGCCGGCCGCCATCTTCCAGGGCTTCAACATGCCGTACTACCTCGAGCACTGGAGTGGTGAGGAAGGCAAGCTGCGTCGCGCCGCCATCTCGATGTCGATCGACCGCAAGGAAATCACGGACGTCATCTTCCAGGGCACCCGCACCCCCGCGACCGACTTCACTTCGCCGGTCATCGACGGTTACTCCGACTCCCTCAAGGGTGCCGAAGTCCTCGAATACAACCCGAAAGAAGCCAAGGCCAAGTGGGCCGAAGCCGACGCGATCGCGCCCTACACCGGCACGTTCGACCTCGCCTACAACTCCGACGGCGGCCATGCCGCCTGGGTCGACGCGGTGACCAACAGCATCAAGAACACGTTGGGAATCGAAGCCATCGGTAAGCCGTACCCGACGTTCGCTGCGGCGCTCGACGACCGTTCCGCCGACAAGCTGACCGGTGGCACCCGCGCCGGCTGGCAGGGTGACTACCCGTCGCTGTACAACTTCCTCGCACCGCTGTACCAGACCGGTGCCGGCTCGAACTACGAGGACTACACCAGCGAAGAGTTCGACGCGCTGCTCAAGGAAGGCGCGGCCGCGTCCTCCGTCGAGGACGCCACCGCGAAGTACCAGAAAGCACAGGAAGTCCTCCTCGTCGACCTTCCCACGATCCCGCTCTGGTACTCCAACGTCAGTGGCGTCTGGTCCGAGTCGGTCGAGAACGTCGTCTTCGGCTGGGACTCCGTGCCGATGTACACCGACATCACCAAGAGCGAGTAGCTCTCGTTCAACCAGCTCGTCAGCAGTAAATAGATAACACCTGTGGGGTTCGGGGCATACAGCCCCGGACCCCACACGTGACTAGACTCAACCAGTGATTGTGAATCTCATGTACATACGTTCCGGCTTGGGGACCTGATGATCTGGTATACCGGCAAACGCCTGCTCCAGATGATCCCGGTGTTTTTCGGTGCGACACTCCTGATCTACTTCATGGTGTTCTCTCTTCCCGGAGATCCCATCGCGGCCCTGTACGGCGATCGGCCCCCGGCTCCCGGGGTCGTCGAGCAGATCCGCGCCCAGTACAACCTGGACAAGCCGTTCATCGTGCAGTACTTCATCTACATCGGCAATTTCTTCCAGGGTGACCTGGGCACCACCTACTCCGGCCGCCCGGTCAGCGACGTGATGGCGAAGGCCTTCCCGATCACCGCCCGTCTGGCCCTGCTCGCGCTGGCCATAGAGGCCGTCTTCGGTATCCTCGTCGGCCTCGTCGCTGGGCTCCGCAAGGGCAAGCTCTTCGACACCAGCGCCCTCGTGGTCAGCCTCCTCCTGATCAGCGTCCCCACGTTCGTGATCGGTTTCGTGCTGCAGTACGTCTTCGCGGTGAAGCTCGGCTGGGCGCGCACCACGGTGAGCAGCGAAGCTCCCCTGAGTGAACTGCTGCTGCCGGCCCTTGTTCTGGCCTCCGTCTCCTTCGCCTACATTGTGCGGCTCACCCGGGCCAGTGTCTCCGACAACCTCAGCGCGGATTTCGTGCGCACCGCCACGGCGAAGGGGCTCTCCCGCCGCCGGGTGGTGGGCGTGCACGTGTTGCGCAACTCCCTGGTCCCGGTCGTAACCTTCCTCGGCGTCGACCTCGGCTCACTGATGGTCGGTGCCATCGTCACCGAGGGCATCTTCAACATCAACGGTGTCGGCGGCACCGTCTACAAGGCGATCAAGCTCGGCGAAGGACCCACCGTGGTGTCGTTCATCGCGGTGATGGTCGTGATCTTCGTGCTGGCCAACCTGCTCGTCGACCTCCTCTACGCAGCTCTGGACCCGAGGATTCGTTATGCCAAATAAGAACCCGAACGCGCAGACCCACTACGTGGCCGCGCTCGAAGAAACCCCGGTCGAAGCCGTCGACCGCCTCGATGAATCGCAGAAGGCCCGCAGCACCTGGGCGGATGCCTGGGACGCCATGCGGGTGCGGCCCACCTTCTGGATCTCTTCGGCCCTGATCCTCCTGATCGTCATCGTTGCCCTGTTCCCGAGCCTGTTCGCCCAGGTGTCGCCCACCGAGTGCGACCTCGGCGACAGCCACGACGGTCCGTCTGACGGACATCCGCTTGGCTACACCCGTCAGGGCTGCGACATCTACGCGCGAATCATCTTCGGCACGCAGGCCTCGGTCACCGTCGGCCTGCTCGCCACGATCCTGGTGACCTTCACGGGAATTATCGTCGGCGCGCTCGCCGGCTACTACGGCGGCGTGCTCGACGCGATCGTCTCCCGCATCGGCGACATCTTCTTCGCCGTCCCCACCGTGCTGGGCGCGATCGTGCTCATGTCGGTCCTGCCGGAGCGCACCCCCGTCACCATCGCACTCGTGCTGTCGCTTTTCGCCTGGCCTCAGATCGCGAGAATCATGCGCGGCGCGGTGCTCTCCGCCCGCAACTCGGACTACGTCACGGCGTCCGTCGCCCTGGGCGTCAGCAAATTCCGGATTCTGCTGCGGCACGTCGTGCCGAACTCGATCGCCCCCGTGATCGTGATCGCCACCGTCTCGCTGGGCACGTTCATCGTGGCCGAGGCCACCCTGTCGTTCCTCGGCATCGGCCTCCCGCCGGGCATCATGTCCTGGGGTAACGACATCGACGCGGCGAAGAGTTCGCTCCGCACCAACCCGCAGGTGCTGCTCTACCCCGCGGCGGCACTGTCCGTGACCGTTCTCGCGTTCCTCATGCTGGGCGACGTCGTGCGCGACGCCCTCGACCCCGAAGCGAGGGCCCGCCGATGAGCCAGACCGTCATCGAACCCATCGGCGAAAGCGTCGACGCTTCCACCGAGCCTCTGCTCCAGATCCGCGACCTCGAGGTCGGTTTTCAAACCCAGCATGGCCTCGTCCCCGCCGTGCGCGGGGTCAGTCTCACCCTGTACGCCGGTCAGACTCTGGCGATCGTGGGGGAGTCCGGCTCGGGCAAGACCACGACCGCGCAGGCCATCATCAAGCTCCTCGCCGGTACCGGCAAGATCACGGCCGGACAGATCCTGTTCGAGGGCCGCGACCTCGCCGGGCTGTCGGACAAACAGATGCAGGATGTGCGCGGTCGCCTGATCGGCTACGTGCCGCAGGACCCGATGAGCAACCTGAACCCCGTCTGGAACATCGGCTTCCAGGTCGAGGAGGCCATCAGGGCCAACAACGTGGCTCAGGGCAAGGCGGCGCGTCAGCGCACCATCCAGGTGCTGCAGGAGGCGGGCCTCAGCGACGCGGAGGACCGCCTCAAGCAGTTCCCGCACCAGTTCTCCGGCGGCATGCGCCAGCGCGTTCTGATCGGCATCGGCCTGTCCGCCCGGCCGAAGCTCCTGATCGCCGACGAGCCCACCTCTGCGCTTGACGTCACGGTGCAGCGTCAGATCCTGGACCACCTCGGCACCCTCACCCGCGACTACGGCACCTCGGTGCTGTTCATCACCCACGACCTCGGCCTCGCGGCCGAGCGGGCCGAACAGCTCGTCGTGATGTACAAGGGCAAGGTCGTCGAATCCGGGCCGTCGCTGGAGATCCTCGCCAACCCGCAGCATCCCTATACCCAGCGCCTTGTGGCCGCGGCTCCGAGCCTCGCGTCGCGTCGCATCCAGTCGGCCAAGAGCCAGGATGCGGACGACGTGGAGATCTTCTCCGGTGGATCGCTCGACACGACCCTCGTGGCCCGTGCGGCCGAGCGGGAGCAGGCGGCGGCGACGCAGGACCTGATCAAGGTGCAGAACATCTCCAAGATGTACCGCATCCGCACCAAGGGTCTGAGGTACAACGAGCTGCTGGCCGTCAACGACGTCTCCTTCGCCATCAAGAAGGGCACCACCACGGCGCTGGTCGGTGAATCCGGGTCGGGCAAGTCGACGGTGGCCAAGCTCATCCTGCAGTTGGAGAGCATCACCAGCGGGCAGATCGAATTCGACGGCCAGGATGTCGCCGGCCTCAAGGGTGCGGCGCTGCTCAAGTTCCGGCGTCGCGTTCAGCCGGTCTTCCAGGACCCGTACGGTTCCCTGGACCCGCAGTACAACGTGGGCAACACGATCGCGGAGCCCCTGCTGGCCCACAAGATCGGCAACGCCGCGGAGCGGCAGGCCCGCGTGCGCGAGTTGCTTGACCAGGTCTCCCTTCCCTGGGCCACCCGGTACCGGTACCCGAGCGAACTGTCCGGTGGGCAGCGCCAGCGCATCGCCGTGGCGCGCGCCCTGGCCCTCAAGCCGGACGTGCTCGTGCTCGACGAGGCGGTCTCCGCCCTCGACGTGCTCGTGCAGGGACAGATCCTCAACCTGCTCACCGAGCTGCAGACTGAACTGGGCCTGACCTACCTGTTCATCACGCACGACCTCGCGGTCGTGCGGCTCGTCGCCGACAACGTCTGCGTCATGCAGAAGGGCAAGATCGTCGAGACCGCGTCCACGGACGAGGTCTTCGACAGTCCCCGCGAGGCCTATACCCAGGAGCTGCTCGCGGCCATCCCCGGCGGCAACTTCCAGTTTGGCCGCTGACCGGGTTCCGGGGGGCGGGATGACCGTCCTCCGGTCACCCGCCTCGGTGGCGGTCTTCGCCGCCCTGGTTGTCCTCTGTGCCGCGCTGCTGGCCGACGCTGCCGTTCGCGGGCGCTGGGACACGGCGCTGGCCGCCGTGCCCGCCGTGGCGTTGATCGTCTGGGGCGCCTGGCTGGTCTTCGCGCGGCCCTGCCTGGAACTGAACCACCACGGGCTGTCCATCGTCAACGTGCTGAGCACGACCGAGGTGCCCTGGGGTGAGGTGGACGACATCGTGCTTCGGCACCAGGTCGTCGTGGTGACCCGGTCGGGCAAGCGTCTAGTGTGCTGGGGTGCGCCGTCCTCCACCCGGTCGGCGCTGGCGACTTCGCCGGCGACCTCACGGGCGGCCGGGCAAATACGGGAGTCCAGCGGGCGCATCAGCGGATCGGCCGCGCACCGGGCCATCCGCGGCTTCTGGGACCGGCACGAGGCTCCGCAGCGCGCCGGGGAGCGATTTGTGCGCCGCTGGCATCGACGCTCGTTCCTGGTCGGCGCCGTGCTCGTCCTCGGGCCGACCAGTCAGCTGGCGTGGTCGGTGCTGGCCTGAATTATCTGGTTGCGCCTGAGTCTTGCTCAATGACAGATCGTTTTCTTGCGCATTGTGCCCGCAAAGTTTCGAAACTGTTACAGTTTCCGTCTAAAAGTGCCCCAGACTGGCATCTGGGGCAGAGTCGCTTCACACAGGCATAGGCTCTCCCCTCGAGCACACGAGAACAGTTCCTTCCCCCGGTATCCCGGCGGGGGGAACGATGGGGGAGTTTTCATGGTTTGGAATTTTTGCACGCTGCTGGTCGCCGTTCCCGGTGCCCTGGTCTGATCCGCGGCCCCCATGGTCTTCTACATTTTCCGGCGCTTCGTCAACTATTTCTTCCTGTCGATGATCGCGACCTGCCTCGCGTACATCGTGTCCAGCCTGGCGCTCGACCCGGCGGCCAAATATTACGGCCGCAACCCGCAGCCGTCGCAGCAGACCATCGACAACATCCTGAACGGTCTCGGCGTCAACCCCGATGTGCCGGTGCTGCAGCGGCTCTGGGACTGGCTCGTCACCATCGTCGTGCACGGTTCGCTGGGCACCGGGGTCAACGGCGTCTCGATCGGCGACCAGATCATCTCCCGTGCCGGGGTCAGCCTGCGGTTGCTCCTGATCGGATCGCTGATCGGGGCCATCGTCGGGGTGACGCTCGGAGTCTGGGGTGCCGTGCGCCAGTACAAACTGAGCGACCAGGTCGTCACGTACGGCTCCTACCTGATCTTCGCCACCCCCACCTTCGTCGTCGGCGTGCTGCTGATGATCGGTGCTACGGCGCTGAACGGCGCGGTGGGCATGCAGCTGATCACCTTCACCGGGGAATACTCGGCCGGACTCACCGGCTCGTGGTGGGAACTCGCACTCGACCGCGGCATCCACCTGCTCCTGCCGACCATCGCCCTGGTGCTGATCGGGGCGGCGGGCTACTCGCGCTACCAGCGCAGCGTCATGCTCGACGTGCTGTCGGCCGACTTCATCCGCACCGCCCGGGCCAAGGGGCGGTCGCGCAATTCGGCCCTGGTGCGTCACGGGGTGCGCGTGGCCCTCATCCCCATGTCCACGTTCTTCGCCTACAGCTTCGGCACCCTGGTCTCGGGCTCGATCATGCTCGAGATCGTCTTCTCCTTTCACGGGATGGGGGAGTTCGCCCTCAACGCGATCAGCCAGAACGACATCAACGCGGTCGCCGGCACGACGCTGTTCGTGGCGATCCTGATCCTGTTCTCATCGACGCTCTCCGAAGTGCTCTACGCCGCGCTCGACCCGAGAGTGAGGAACTGAGATGTCCCTGGTCGAAGAAACCAACGCGGAACTGGGCACACCGCTCGTTCCGCTGCTGCCCGGCTCACCCGCCGCTCGGGCGGCGCGGCCAGCCCGGCCGCGCTCCCGCGGCCGCCTCATCTGGCGCCGACTCACCCAAACCTCCCGCTTCTGGGTCGGGGCGATCGCGATCGCGATCATCCTCGCCTGGGCGCTGCTCGGACCCGTGTTCTACCCGTTCGACGCCGTGCAGCGCGACCCGCTGAACATGGGCCTCGGGCCTACCCAGCTGCACTGGTTCGGAACCAACGGCATCGGCCAGGACCTCTACGCCCAGACCCTGGTCGGGTTGCAGAAATCGTTGGTCATCGGGCTCATCGCCGGCCCCCTCGGCACCATGATCGCCGCCGTCGTCGGCTCCGTCGCCGGCTACCTGGGAGGAGCAATCGACCGCGTGCTCGTCTGGTGCATCAACCTGCTTCTCGTGCTGCCGTCCTTCATCCTGCTCGTGATCCTGAGTCCGCTGTTCAAGGGCCTCTCCTGGGTGTTCCTCACTGTCTTCATCGCCGGCTTCAGCTGGATGATCATGGCGCAGGTGGTGCGGTCCCAGACCAGGTCGCTGCGTGACCGAGACTTCGTCAAGGCGTCCCGGTACATGGGTGTGCCCATGCACCGGATCCTCGGCCGGCACATCATCCCGAACGTGGCGTCGCTGCTGATCATCGACGCGACCCTCGGCGTGGTGGCGGCAATCCTGGCCGAGACCAGCCTGAGCTACTTCGGCTTCGGCATCCGCGCTCCCGACGTGTCCCTCGGCACGCTGCTGGCCGAGGGAACGAGCGCCGCCGTGACCCGGCCGTGGATGTTCGTCTTCCCGGCGGGTGTGCTCATCGTGACCCTGTTCGCCGTCAGCCTCATCGGCGACGCCCTGCGCGACGCCGTCGACCCAACCTCGGGAGTCAACCGTGACTAACCTTCTGACGAACGAGATCCCGGCCGACAAGCCGCGCACGGATGCCCCACTCCTGGAGGTCACGGACCTCTCGGTCACGTTTCCCCAGCGCGGCGGCCCGTCGGTCCAGGCAGTGCGCGGCATCAGCTACCAGGTGCACAGGGGCGAATTCCTCGGCATCGTGGGGGAGTCCGGCTCGGGGAAATCCGTGTCCTCGCTGGCGTTGATGGGGCTGCTGCCCAGTTCGGCGCAGGTCACCGGCAGCATCACGTTCGGCGGCCGGTCGCTGCTGGAGATGAATGACCGCCAGCTCTCCCGCATCCGTGGCCAGGAGATCTCGATGATTTTCCAGGATCCGCTGTCGGCGTTGACCCCGGTGTACACCGTGGGGGACCAGATCGCCGAGGCCCTGCTGCTGCACGATGCCGCGCTGAGCAAGCGCGCCGCCGCGGCCCGGGCGATCGAGCTGCTCCAGATCGTCGGCATCCCGGCGCCGGAACGGCGGGTCCGGGCGTTCCCGCACGAGTTCTCCGGCGGCATGCGCCAGCGCGCGATGATCGCCATGGCCATCGCCAACGACCCGCTGCTGATCATCGCCGACGAGCCGACGACGGCCCTGGACGTCACCATCCAGGCGCAGATCCTCGATGTGCTCGAGAAGGCAAAGTCCCTGACCGGTGCCGCCGTCGTTCTCATCACCCATGATTTGGGGGTGGTGGCCGGCCATGCCGACCGTCTCGCGGTGATGTACGCGGGCAAGCTCGTGGAGAACGGCACCACCGACGAAGTCTTCGCCTCCCCGCACATGCCCTACACGATCGGCCTGCTCCGCTCGGTGCCCAATATGCAGACGGCCGGCACCCAGCGGCTGGTCCCGCTCGAGGGCCGTCCGCCCTCGCTCACGGCGCTGCCGCGCGGCTGCCCGTTCGCGGCTCGGTGCCCGATCGCCGTCGACGCCTGCCTCGACACGGAACCGGTTCTTCGCAACCACGCAGAGGCCGCGCCCGGTGCGCCCGTGGTCGGCCCGGGCGAGGCCACCCACGTCGCCGCCTGCCACCGCTCGGCCGAGATCGCGGCCGGTGCGCTGACCCGCCCCGACATTTTTCCCCGGCCGGAACCGCTGGCCGCGGAGCACCAGGAGAAGAATCGCGACGCCCAGCCGGTCCTGAGAGTCACCGGCCTGGTTCGCCATTTCCCGCTCACCAAGGGCGGGGTGTTCTCCCGGCAGATCGGCACTGTGCGGGCGGTCGACGGGGTGTCGTTCTCGGTCCAGCCCGGCCAGACCCTGGGTCTGGTCGGCGAGTCCGGTTGCGGCAAGACGACGACCATCCTCGAGATCCTGGAGATGACGAGGCCGCAGGCGGGTCAGATCCTGGTCGATGGCCAGGATGTCGCCACGCTGGGTCGCGCCGACCTGCTTCGGTTGCGGAAGGACGTACAGATCGTCTTCCAGGACCCGATGGCCGCCCTTGACCCGCGGATGCCGATCGGTGACATCATCGCCGAGCCGCTCACCGTTCACGGCTTGAAGCCCGGGGCCCGGCGCGCCCGGGTCGCCGAGCTGCTCGACCTGGTCGGGCTCGACCCTGAGATGTCCGACCGCTATCCGCACGAGTTCTCCGGCGGCCAGCGGCAGCGGGTCGGGATCGCCCGCGCCCTCGCCACGAACCCCCGGCTCGTCGTGCTCGACGAACCGGTGTCCGCGCTCGACGTGTCCATCCAGGCCGGGGTCATCAACCTGCTCGAGGACCTCAAGGAACAGCTCAACCTCTCCTACCTGTTCGTGGCGCACGATCTGGCCATCGTGCGCCAGATCGCCGACACCGTCGCCGTCATGTACCTGGGCCGGATCGTCGAGTACGGGCCGGTGGCCGAGGTCTTCGCGCACCCGCGGCATCCGTACACCCAGGCGCTGATCTCGGCGGCCCCGATCCCGGACCCCGTGATCGAGCGCAGCCGAACGCGGATGCTGCTGGAGGGTGACCTACCCAGCCCGACGGAGCAGATCGACGGCTGCAATTTTCGCAGCCGCTGCCCGATCTACACCCTGCTCCCGCCGCAGAAGAAGGCGATCTGCGAGAGCATCGACCCGCTGCTCGCCCTGACCGGCACGGTGGAGACGGCCTGCCACCACGTGGAGCACAGCGCTCTCCTCACCGCGGCCGTCCAGCCCCCAACCTCCCTGACCAGAAATAGTTCCCACCAAGAAAAGGAGAATCACACATGAAACGGAAAAGTACTGTTTTTGCAGCCCTCGCCGTTCTGAGTGCGTCCGCCCTGTTGCTCACGGCGTGCGCTCCCGGAAACACCGCAGAGGACTCGCCCGAAGCGAGCGAGAGCACGGTCCTTCCCACCACTGCGTGGGAGATCGCCGCCGCTGCGGACGTGCAGGATGGCGGAACGCTCAACCTCTCCATCGGGTCTCTGCCCTCGAACTGGAACATCTACCAAGTCGACGGCAACGAGGCCGACACTGTCACCACCGTGGCACCGACCACCGGCGGCCCGATCCGGGTCGCGGCCGATGGAACCAGCACGGTCGACCCGAACTACGCCACCAGCGTCGAGGTGGTCAGCGACGATCCTCAGGTCATCGAGATCAAGCTCAACCCGACCGCGGTCTGGGAAGACGGCACCCCGATCACGTATAAGGACTACGTGGCCACCTGGACGGCCATGAACGGCACCAACGCGGAGTATTCCCCGGCCTCCACGGCCATCTTCGACCAGATCAGCGCGATCGAATCCACCGGAACCGACTTCGATTTCACGGTCACGTTTGACTCGATCAACGCCGACTGGGCATCGATCTTCACGAGCGTGCTGCCGGCCAGCGTCACGTCCACTCCTGAGGCCTTTAACACCGGCTACGTCACCACGCCGGTGCCTTCCTCCGGTCCATTCGTCATCTCCAACATCGACGCCACCGGCCAGGTCGTCACGCTGACCCGCAACCCGCTGTGGTGGGGCGAGGCAGCCAAGCTCGAGACCATCATCGTCAAGGTCATCAGCGGCGCATCGGCGGCCACGTCGTTCGGCAACTCCGAAACCGACGTGCTCTACATCTCGTCGAACGCCGACGCCTACCAGACGGCGGAGAAGCGCGCGGATGCCGAGATCCAGGCATCCGGTGGCCTCACCTGGACCCACGTCACCATGAACGGCGCGAAGGGCCCGCTCGCGGACGTCGAACTGCGGCGCGCCATCGGCCACGCCGTCAACCGCGGTCTCATCTCCGAGTCGGCCAACACGCCGGTGGGCGTCGACGCCACCACCCAGGGCAGCTTCATCTTCATGCCGGGTCAAAAGGGATATGAAGACAACGTGGGCGACGCAATCGGCTACGACGTGGCCGCGGCCGAGAAACTCCTCGACGACGCCGGCTACAGCGCCGGGGACGACGGAATGCGCGAGAAGGACGGCACGGCTCTCGAGCTGTCCATCACCGTGCCGGCGGACACCCCCACGAACAAGCAGCGTGCCATGCAGGTGCAAGCTGACCTCAAGGAGGTCGGCATCGCCGTCGAGCTGAACGAGGTTCCCGCCGCGAAGTACTTCTCGGACTACATCATCCCGGGCGATTTCGAGATGACCAGCTTCTCCTGGGTCGGCACTCCGTGGCCGATCTCCTCGAGCGAGGCGCTGTTCTCCCCGGTGGACTCCGAGTCGAACTTCACCGGAATCACTGACGAGAAGCTCTCCGCTCTCTTCGACGAGGCCAACACGGAGCTCGACGCCGACAAGCGCATCGTCATCGCCAACGAGATCGACACGGTCCTCGCCGCGTATGTGCCGATCATCCCGATCGCGCCGCTGCCGAACGTGTACGCCGTGAAGTCCGGCCTCGTCAACTACGGGGCCACCCAGTTCGAAACGGTCGACTGGTCCATCGTCGGCTGGAAGAAGTAGGCGGGCACACCCGCAACACAGCACGGAGGACGGGACGGGGACTTCAGCCCCGCCCCGTTTTTCGTGCCGCGAGTCGGGATCCGAGGGACTCTCAGCCCCCGGACGGGGAGAGTGCGGTAGGATTGTCCGTTGGGTCGGACTTTGACCACACACATCCATTCTTCGTCGCATGCGGTACTTTGCGGCATCCATTCTTCGTAAGGATTTACTTCATGGCGATTGCCACGCGCAATAACCTCCGAAATGTCGCGATCGTAGCCCACGTTGACCACGGCAAGACCACGCTGGTCGACGCGATGCTCCAGCAGACCAACTCGTTCGCCGAGCACTCACACACCGAAGAGCGCGCCATGGACTCGAACGAGCTCGAGCGCGAAAAAGGCATCACCATCCTCGCCAAGAACACGGCGATCTCCTACAAGGGCATCCACGCCAAGGATGGCCCCATCACCATCAACGTGATCGACACCCCCGGCCACGCCGACTTCGGTGGCGAGGTCGAGCGCGGCCTGTCCATGGTCGACGGTGTCGTGCTCCTCGTCGACGCCAGCGAGGGCCCGCTGCCGCAGACCCGCTTCGTTCTGCGCAAGGCGCTCGAAGCGCACCTGCCCGTTATCCTCCTGGTCAACAAGACCGACCGTCCCGATGCTCGCATCGACGAGGTCGTCGAGGAAAGCCAGGACCTGCTCCTCGGCCTCGCCAGCGACATGGCCGACGATGTGCCCGACCTCGACCTCGACCTGGTTCTGAACGTGCCCGTCGTCTACGCGTCCGGCCGTAACGGGTCCGCCAGCCTCAACCGTCCCGAGAACGGCCAGCTGCCCGACAACGAAGACCTCGAGCCGCTCTTCGCAGCGATCCTCGAGCACATTCCGGCACCGGTCTACGACGATCAGCACCCGCTGCAGGCCTGGGTCACCAACCTCGACTCCTCGCCGTTCCTCGGCCGTCTCGCACTGTTGCGCATCTTCCAGGGCACCATCAAGAAGGGCCAGACGGTCGCCTGGATCAAGCACGACGGCACCATCGCAAACGTGCGTGTCACCGAGCTCATGATCACCAAGGCGCTCGACCGCTACCCAACCGAGAGCGCCGGCCCCGGCGACATCGTCGCCGTCGCCGGATTCGCCGACATCACCATCGGTGAGACCCTGGCCGACCCAGAGGACCCGCGCCCGCTGCCGACCATCACGGTCGACGACCCGGCCATCTCGATGACGATCGGCACCAACACCTCGCCGCTCATCGGCAAGGTCAAGGGCCACAAGCTCACCGCCCGCATGGTCAAGGACCGTCTCGACAAGGAGCTCGTCGGCAACGTCTCGCTCCGCGTTATCGACATCGGACGCCCGGATGCCTGGGAAGTCCAGGGCCGAGGTGAACTCGCCCTCGCCATCCTGGTGGAGCAGATGCGACGCGAGGGCTTCGAGCTCACCGTCGGCAAGCCGCAGGTTGTCGTCAAGCGCGTCGACGGCAAGATCCACGAGCCGTACGAGCACCTCACCATCGACTCGCCGGAAGAGTACCTCGGCGCGATCACCCAGCTGCTCGCCGCCCGCAAGGGACGCATGGAGAACATGGCGAACCACGGCACCGGCTGGGTCCGGATGGAATTCATCGTTCCGTCGCGTGGCCTGATCGGATTCCGCACCGAGTTCCTCACGGACACCCGCGGCACCGGTATCGCCAACGCCATCTTCCACGGCTACGAGGCCTGGGCCGGCACGATCACCACTCGTACCAACGGCTCGATCGTCGCCGACCGGTCCGGCGTGGTCACGCCGTTCGCGATCATCGCTCTGCAGGAGCGCATGTCGTTCTTTGTCAACCCGACCGAAGAGGTCTATGAGGGCATGGTCATCGGCGAGAACTCGCGCGCCGACGACATGGACGTGAACATCACCAAGGAGAAGAAACTGACCAATATGCGTCAGTCCACCTCCGACACGTTCGAGTCGATGACCCCGTCCAAGCAGCTCACACTCGAGCAGTGCCTCGAGTTCGCCCGTGAAGACGAATGCGTCGAGGTCACCCCGGCCGTCGTGCGCATCCGCAAGGTCGAGTTGGCCGCCTCGGCACGTCAGCGCAACGTCTCGCGGCTGAAGAAGCAGGACGCGAACTAACCGTCGCCACCGTGCGGCTGAGCAGCCGCGACGAGCGAAACCGTAGGGGTGTGGTTATGGTTTTCCATAGCGCTGCCCCTGCGGTTTCGTGCTTTCACGCACGTGCACGTTTGAACCGACGAATGGGATTCCTGATGAAGTTGAACCGTGTACGTGTGCTAGCCGTGACCCTGGCCGTTGCGGGCGTGGCCCTGCTGTCAGGATGCTCCGGCGAGGCCGTCGGCTCCGCGATCGACGGCGCGGTGAACGGGGCAACCGGAGGTGATGTCAGCCTGGGCGGGCAGCTGCCCGAGGGCTGGCCGGAGGAGATCCCCGTGATCGACGGGGATCTCGGTTTCGGGGCATCGAACACCGCGGACGCCGACCGGGGCTGGGTCGTCACCGTCACCACCAGCGCCGCGGACCCGCTGGCCGACGCCACGGCGATGCTCGAGGCTATCGGCTTCAGCGCCGACAACGCCGCCACCGCGAACGTCGGCGGTGCCGGCGTCGCGGCCCTGACAAACGAGACTTGGTCGGTGGTCGTCGCCGGCACCCCCGAGGGTGTGCTCTACACGGTGTCCCCGGCCGCCTAGCTGAGAACCAATTCGACGGAGGTTCTGTCGGAGAACGACTGCTGTGTTGGGCCTGGGGGCGGTCCAAGCACAATCTCCGTCGCATTCGTTCGGGCCGGAGTCGCTGCACCGCGTCAGGCCGACCGAAACGCAGGCTCACTCAGCAGCGGGGGATCAGGCGAAGAGGGCCGATGCGACGTGGCGGATGTATTCGTTCAGAGCATCGTGCCGTGTCAGGCGCACCTGCGCTGCCGCGCCGATCAGCGGCAGGTCTACCCGGCCGGTGAGGGCGAAGTTCCGGGGCGGTGAACTCCGTGCCACCCGACAACGGGGCACCCTCGCCCGTGTTGCGGCCGAACACGGCCTCCTGCTCGCGCAGGATGGTGCGGTCCCAGGCCTCGGTCGTGACTCCAGCTTCGGTTCTGCGATCGTGTCCAGCTATCATTCATGCGTGGGTGTCCGCCCGTCCCAACTCCGTGGAGCTCAGCAATGGTCATGTCCGGCAGCGCAGAACGAGTCGTGTTCGTGCACGACCGGCCCGGTCAGGAATCCCTTCTGACCGGTGGAACCATCGCCCGGCTGCGGTCAGACGATGCCGAGGTCGTCGTTCTGTTCGGCTCCACTGACTTCCACTCCGCGGACGACTCCGACGTGCGTGCAGCCATGGCGGCGCTCGACGTAAGCGACTGGCGGATGCTGCCCGCGGCATCCGGGGCGCAGTCACTGGCCGAGGCCGTCGCCGACGTGCTCGCGGACGTGCACGCCACCGCGGTCGTGGTCGGCGCCGACGATGACACCCTCCGCCGGGCGGCCGCCGGGGCCGCCGACAGCCTGAATGTGCCGGTATTCGAGCATCGGCAGGTGACGGATGCCGTCGGCCAGCGGCTGGTCGCGATCGATGTGAGCGGCCAGGTCGACCAGAAGCTGCGCGCCCTCGCCGCGTATCCGCGCCGCTGGAGCGTCACCGACCACACCGTCGTGCCGGCCGAGTCGGTGGCCGCGGCCGACCCGATCGACCCGGCGGACCGCCCGGTCACGATCGGTGGCACCGAGACCTTCCTGCGGCTGCCCCCGGCGCACGCTCCCGACCCGGGCGCGACCCCCGGGCTGCTCAGCCGCGGCCTGGCCGCGGTCGTCGCCCTCCTGACCGGGGCCGTCTTCGGCGTGCTCGGCACGATCGCGCACCAGGCCACCCTCCCGATCGGGCCCGTGACGATCCCGATCGGGCTGATCCTGGCCCTGGCCGGAATCATGACGCTCCTGGCAGGTCTCCGACTGATGCTGGGGAACCGCCTGGTCGTCTTTTCCTGCGCGATCGGCCTCCTCGGCACGATCTTCATCCTGTCTCTGCGCAGCGCCGGCGGCTCGGTCCTGGTCCCCGAGGGGATTCCGGGTTTGCTCTGGACCGTCGTACCGACCCTGGTGGCAACGATCGTGCTGGCCTGGCCACGAATCCCTGCCCGTCCGGGTCTGGCATAGACTAGATATTCGCTCGTGAAGGGAGCCCTCCAACGTGACATACGTCATCGCTCTGCCGTGCGTCGACGTGAAGGACCGTGCCTGCGTCGACGAATGCCCGGTCGACTGCATCTACGAGGGTGACCGCTCGCTCTACATCCACCCCGACGAGTGCGTCGACTGCGGTGCCTGCGAACCGGTCTGCCCGGTCGAGGCCATCTACTACGAGGACGATGTTCCCGAGCAGTGGGCCGAGTATTACACAGCCAACGTCGAGTTCTTCGACGACATCGGCTCGCCCGGCGGGGCCGCCAAGGTCGGCGTGATCCATAAGGACCACCCCATCATTGCCGTGCTGCCTCCCCAGGTCTGATTCAGCCGTGCTGAAGCCGCTCCCCGACTACCCGTGGGACCAGATGGTCCCCTTCGCCGCCCGGGCCCGGGACCATGCGGGCGGCATCGTCGATCTGTCGATCGGTTCACCGGTGGACCCGACGCCCGAGGTCATCCGTCGAGCGCTGGCCCGGGCCACCGACGCCCACTCGTACCCGCAGACCGCCGGCACGCCGGAGCTGCAGCGGGCGATCATCGACTGGTACGAGCGCCGGCGCGGGGTCACCGGTCTCACCGAGAAGAACGTGCTGCCGACCATCGGGTCGAAGGAGATGGTGGCCCTGCTGCCCTTCATGCTCGGGTTCGGTGCGGGCGACACCATCGTGCATCCGCTTGCCGCATACCCGACGTACAGTATCGGTGCGGCCATGGCCGGAGCGGACGCCCTCGCCGCCGACGACCCCGCCGACTGGCCCGAGACGACGAAGCTGGTATGGCTGAACAGCCCGGGCAACCCGGATGGCCGGGTTCTCTCGGTCGATGCGCTGCGCACGGCCGTCGCGCGCGCCCGGGAACTCGGCGCGGTGATCGTCTCCGACGAGTGCTACGCCGAGCTCGGCTGGACCGACGGCTGGGACGCCCGGCCGACCCCGAGCATCCTGGACCCCCGCGTCATCGGGCAGGACCGGCACAATGTGCTTGCGCTCTACTCCCTGAGCAAGCAGTCGAACATGGCCGGCTACCGCGGCGCGTTTGCGGCCGGCTGCGCGGACCTGCTCGCCCGGGTGCTGACCGTGCGCAAGCACGCCGGCCTCATGCTTCCCGCGCCGCTGCAAGCCGCCATGGTGGCCGCGCTCGGCGACGACGAGCACGTCATCGTGCAGCGTCGGCGCTATCAGGCGCGCCGCGAGGTGCTGTTGCCCGCACTGGTGGCGGCGGGCTTCCAGATCACCCGCAGTGAGGCCGGGCTTTACCTCTGGGCGACCGAGGGGCGCCCCGCCTGGGAATCGATCGGGCGGCTCGCCGAGCGGGGTATCCTCGCCGGACCCGGTCCGTTCTACGGCGACGGCTGCCCGAGACACGTGCGCTTCTCCCTTACCGCCACGGACGAACGCATCGCGGCGGCTGCGACTCGGTTGCGCGCTGGCTGATGCCCCATTTTCAGGAGTTGTCAACTCTCTCCAATGAAGAGTGGACATTCTTGGCGGATGCAACAGTAGGCGGTTGCGGCCATTAGGCTGTATCAGCGTTGACGTCTCCAGACACATCGGTGTGCTGTGGCCCATCGCCACAGACGGTCAGCCACCAGACGGTTAGGTAGTGATATTCAGTGACACTCAGTCAGACCCAGGGAGCCGCCGTGAGCGACATCGCCGAGCGAACGCCATCCATCGAACCCAAGCAGGCGACACTGTCGTTCCCCGGCGGATCCGCCGAGTTCCCGATCGTGCGCGGCACGGCAGGCGCCTCCGGCATCGACATCTCGACGCTGACCCGCAAATCGGGTCTGATCACCCTCGACTCCGGGTTTGTGAACACCGCCGCCACGCGGTCGGCGATCACGTTCATCGACGGCGAGAAGGGCATCCTGCGCTACCGGGGCTATCCGATCGAGCAGATCGCCCAGAACTCCAACTTCCTCGAGACCGCCTGGCTGCTGATTTACGGTTCCCTTCCTAGCGCGAGCGAACTCGAAGCCTTCGACACGCGCATCCGTCGGCACACCCTGCTGCACGAAGACCTGCGCCGCCTCTTCGACGTGCTGCCGTACAACGCTCACCCGATGGCCGTGCTCTCCGCCGGCACCTCGGCGCTGGCCGCGTACTACCAGGATGCGCTCGAGCCCAACGACCCGGAGCAGGTCGAGCTGGCCACCGTGCACCTGCTCGCCAAGCTGCCCGTGATGGCGGCGTACGCCTACAAGAAGAGCATCGGCCAGGCATTCCTGTATCCCGACAACTCGCTCGGCTACGTGGACAACTTCCTGCGGCTGATCTTCGGCACGCTCGCCGAGCCCTACGAGGTGAACCCGGTCGTCAGTAAGGCCCTCGAGCGCCTGCTGATGCTGCACGAAGACCACGAGCAGAACGCGTCGACCTCGACCGTTCGCCTGGTCGGCTCCACTGAGGCGAACCTGTTCGCGTCGGTCTCCGCGGGCATCAACGCGCTCTCCGGGCCTCTGCACGGCGGCGCTAACGAGGCCGTGCTCAAGATGCTCGGCGAGATCAAGGCATCCGGCGAAGGCGTCGAGAAGTTCGTTGAACGGGTCAAGAACAAGGAACAGGGCGTTCGTCTGATGGGCTTCGGCCACCGGGTGTACAAGAACTACGACCCGCGGGCAACCCTGGTCAAGGAGAGCGCCGACGAGGTGCTCGCCGCACTGGGCGTCAAGGACGACCTGCTGGACATCGCCAAGGAACTCGAGCACATCGCGCTCAACGACGACTACTTCCGGGAGCGCAAGCTCTACCCGAACGTGGACTTCTACACCGGCGTCATTTACAAGGCGATGGGCTTCCCGACCAGCATGTTCACGGTGCTCTTCGCGATCGGCCGGCTGCCCGGCTGGGTGGCGCACTGGCGCGAGATGAACGAGGACCCCACGACCAAGATCGGTCGCCCACAACAGCTCTACATCGGGTCGCCGGCCCGCGATTTCCCGCGCCGCTAGCCCGAGTGCGGCGTGGTGCGGCGCCGCTGCGCTGGGTGTCGTGCCGCTTGCCCCAGGAGTCACCGTCGAACCAATTCGACGGAGATTCTGCCGAAAAAGCCGCTTTCGGGGCCGTTTAAGGTGTTTACGGCGAAAATCTCCGTCGAATTCGTCAGGGGGGCAAGGGGCAAGCGGAGCGGTGTGTGCAGGGGCATCCGTCGCGACCTAAAACCGGACAATTTCGCGGCTCACCGTGTTTTCAGGCGGGTTGGGCGGCGTGTCGCGAAAATCTCCGGGGTTACGGTGCGGTTGGTGCGCGGCGACGGTGCGGTTGGTGCGCGGCGACGGATGCGGGGGTGCCCGGATCAGGCGTGCAGCTGGGCGTTCAGCACGATGCCGGTGCCGCTGCGCGCCAGCACTTCGACCGCGCCCGAGACCGAGTTGCGGCGGAAAAGCAGGTTCGAGACCCCGGAGAGTTCGACGGCCTTCACCGACGGCGTCGTGCCGTCGGCACTGCGCGGCTGGCCCGGCAGCAGCACCTTGGTGCCGGCGGTCACATAGAGCCCCGCCTCGACGACGCTGTCGGCG
This sequence comes from Cryobacterium sp. TMT2-15-1, assembly GCF_004402345.1. Classification (NCBI taxonomy): domain Bacteria; kingdom Bacillati; phylum Actinomycetota; class Actinomycetes; order Micrococcales; family Microbacteriaceae; genus Cryobacterium; species Cryobacterium sp. TMT2-15-1. Next base: position 132,056 of record NZ_SOGD01000022.1, read on the forward strand.
CCGATCGAGATGCCCACCCCGGAATTGGCGCCGAGCAGGGCCCGTTCGCCGATGGACACCCGTTCGGTACCGCCGCCGGAGAGAGTGCCCATGATGGAGGCACCGCCGCCGATGTCGGCGCCGTCACCCACGACGACACCCTGAGAGATCCTGCCCTCGACCATCGAGGTACCGAGGGTGCCGGCGTTGAAGTTGACGAAACCCTCGTGCATCACCGTGGTACCGGGGGAGAGGTACGCCCCGAGACGCACCCGGGATGCGTCCGCGATCCGCACCCGGTCGGGCGTGACGTAGTTCAGTAGCGGCGGGAACTTGTCGATTCCGGTCGTCTGGATGCCGTGGCGCTGCAGGGCCGGCCGCAGTCGGGTGAAGTCGGCGGGCAGCATCGGGCCGGCATTCGTCCAGACCACGGCGGGCAGGTGGCCGAAGATGCCGTCGAGGTTGAGGGTGTTCGGGCGCACGAGCAGGTGCGACAGCAGGTGCAGGCGCAGGTAGGCATCCGACGTTCCGGCAGGCGCAGCGGTGAGGTCGATCTCGATCGTCACGGCCTCGATCCGCACCATTCGCCGCGGGTCCACTCCGGCGAATTCCTCGAGTTCAGACGGCACGATCCAGCGGTCGCGGCCGGCCGGAAGGGTTCCGAGCCGAGGTTCGGGGAACCAGGTGTCCAGCACCGTGCCGTCGCCGGCGACGGTGGCGAGGCCGTAGCCCCACGCGTTCGAGGGGGAAACGGATGTCGGGGGCACGGCGGAGGTCATGGCTCTAGGTTAGTAGAGTGCCCCAAAACACCGTGAACCTGGACCTGTCCGCGACCTCGATCGAGCTCACCCGGGCGCTATGCGACCTCGAGTCGGTGTCCGGTAACGAGGCCGCCATCGCAGACGCGGTGGAACGCGCGCTGGCCGGGTACCCGCACCTCGACGTCACCCGCGACGGCGACACCGTCGTCGCCCGCACCAACCTGGGGCGGGCCCAGCGCGTGATCATTGCCGGCCATCTCGACACGGTCCCGCTGAACGACAATCTGCCGACCCGGTTCGAGACCATCGATGGCGTCGACTATCTCTGGGGCCGCGGCACCGTCGACATGAAGGCCGGCGTGGCCGTGCAGCTGAAGCTGGCCGCCGAACTGACCGCGCCCAGCGTCGACATAACGTGGATGTGGTACGACCACGAGGAGGTTTCCGACGACCTCAACGGCCTCGGCCGTCTCGCCCTCAACCGGCCCGACCTCTTCGCGGGGGACTTCGCCATCCTCGGCGAGCCCACAAACAGCCAGATCGAGGGTGGCTGCAACGGCAACGTGCGCGTGGAGATCCGCACCTTCGGGCTGCGCGCCCACTCCGCCCGCAGCTGGGTCGGCGACAACGCCATCCACAAGATCGGGCCCGTCATCGACATCCTGGCGGCCTACGAGCCGCGGCAGGTCGAGGTCGAGGGCCTCGTCTACCGCGAGGGCCTCAACGCCGTCGGCATCGGCGGCGGCATCGCCGGCAACGTCATCCCCGACGAGTGCATGGTGCACATCAATTATCGGTTCGCTCCCAGCCGCACCTCGGCGGAGGCCGTCGTGCACCTGGAGGATCTCTTCGCGGGCTATGAGATCACTGTCGTCGACCGGGCCGAGGGTGCCCGGCCGGGCCTGGACGCCCCGTTGGCCCTGCAGTTCCTGACCGCGGTCGGCGGCGAGGCCAAGCCCAAGTACGGCTGGACGGATGTCGCCCGCTTCTCCGCCCTGGGCATTCCCGCCGTCAACTACGGCCCCGGCGACCCGCTGAAGGCTCACGCCGACGACGAACGCGTCGCCCTGGCGCAGATCACGGACTGCGAGGACGGCCTTCGCGCGTGGCTGACTACAAGCGTCGGATAGCCGTGGCGTCGTCCGGCTGGAAGGCCGGCTACCGGCTCACGCCGTGGTGGGCGCGGGTCGCCCTGATCTGGGCCGCGTCCCGGCTCGTCACGACCACCCTGGTGCTACTGCTTGCGAGTGTGCAGGGCGCCAACCCGTGGACGGGAGCGTCACCCGGCTACGCGGAGTTCGCGAACATGTGGGACGCCCGGTGGTACAACATCGTCGCCGTCGGGGGCTACCCGTCGACACTGCCGCTCACCGCCGGCGGGGACATCGCGGAGAACGCCTGGGCCTTCATGCCCGGTTACCCGGTGGTCGTGCGCCTGCTGATGCTGCTCAGCGGACAGCCGTGGGCACCCGTGGCCGTATTCGTGTCCCTGGCCGCCAGCCTCGGCGCCGCCCTGCTGTTCTACCGGCTGATGCGCAGAATACAGGACTCCGGGACGGCGTTGTTCGCGGTGGTGCTGTTCTGTGTGGCCCCGCTGTCGCCCGTGCTGCAGTTCGGTTATGCCGAGTCGCTGTACCTCTTCCTGCTCACGTTGGCACTTCTCCTGCTGCTCGAGCGGCGGTATGCGCTGCTGTTCCCGGTGATCGCCGTGATGGCGCTGACCCGGCCCAGCGGCCTGGCCTTCGCGCTCGCCCTGGGGCTGCACGTTGTGCACCGCTGGCTTGCCCGGACACACGACCCGTTTTCGGTGCGCGAACGGTTGCTGGCGTCATCCGTTGCCGTGTTCAGCGGCATCTCCGGCCTGGTTTGGCCGGCCATCGCCTGGATCGCCACGGGGTCGATCACGGCCTACACCGACACCGAGCTGGCCTGGCGGTCGGCCTACATCGGTTATCAGGAGCTCGTTCCGTTCACCGCCTGGTTCCAGGGCGGTGTCTGGTGGCTCGGGATGCCGCTGGGCCTCGTCGTTGTCTCGGGGCTCATCCTGGCGTTCGGCCTGACCCTGTTGCTGCCGGCGGTGCGCCGACTGGGCGCGGACCTGCGGTTCTGGCTGGCCAGCTACGGCCTCTACCTGCTGGCGGTGTTTTTCCCGCAGTCGAGCACCTTCCGCCTGCTGATGCCGATGTTTCCGTTGTTGGGTGCCGTGGCTCAGCCGCGGAGCGCGGTTTACCGGGTGGGCATCGTGCTGCTGTTCATCGCCGGCCAGTGGGGCTGGCTCCTGCTGTGCTGGGGGGTCGACGGAGCGGACTGGACACCTCCCTAATTACAGTCTCAGCCCGTAATGGCAGATAATAGAAGTTCAGACGAATGAATGGAAGGGGAGTTCATGGCGGCCATGAAGCCAAGGACCGGAGACGGGCCAATGGAGGCTGTAAAAGAGGGGCGCCTCATCATCGTGCGTGTTCCGCTCGAAGGTGGAGGCCGACTTGTCGTCTCTGTGAACGACGCTGAAGCCAAAGAGCTTCACGACGCCCTCGCCGGTGTAGTCCAGCCGACCGTATAGTTCCAGGATCGGCCGCGCAGCTCAGGCTGTGCGGCCGATCTTTTTTCGGACTCAAGCGGATGAGTTTCCCGTGGACAGCCGTCGCACCTCCGCCCCCCTGTCACCGAATTGATTAGAACAGGCAGACGAAACTCAACCGATATTCTGCCACAGCCATTGACTCCAACTTAGAACGTGCCTACGATATAAAGCATGGCTGGGGCCCCCACTCCGTACCACCCCACCGCCTTACCGCAGGCGGTGCTCTCGCTCGTGCGGCAGTTGCAGCAGGTGCGTGACGTGGCCGCGGCCGTGCTGGATTCGGTGTCTTTTTCGCTCTTGGGTGAGGCGGACGCGATGATGGTGCTGGGCATGGTCGAAGACCTCGGCCGTCGGGTCGATGCGGCCAGGGTTGCTTCTGCCGCTGATATTTCGGTGCGGTGCCGCCGTATCCTGGGTCAGGAGTCCCTGGCGTATAAGAACGGGGCGAGTAGCGGCATCGGCCTGATCATCCGGCTGAGCCGCGTCTCGTCGCGTGAGGCGAACCGGCGGGTGCGTCTGGGTGAGAACGTGACCGCGCGCCGGGCGGGCACCAGCATGTTGGCGCCCTACTACCCGGCCGTGGCCGGCGCCCTCACCGCCGGGGACCTCGGCGTGGACGCGGCCGAGTACATCGTCACGGCCCTCGACCAGGTCGCGGCCCGCGTCGCGCCCGACGACCTCGGCACCGCCGAACGTGCCCTGGTGGCCAGTGCGACCGGCGCCCTCACTGAGGAAACCCGCGGGCTGCCCGGGGAGGGGTTCGCGTTTCCCGCGGACCTGGTGCGGGGTATGGCGGGGCAGTGGCAGGCCCGCCTCGATCCCGACGGCACCGCCCCGAACGAGCCCGTCGCCGAGGCCCGCAGCACTGTGGGGTTCGGGCTCTTCCGTGACGGTCTCTACCCGCTCCGCGGCGGCGTCACCGCGGAACTCCGCGGCATCATGAACGCCCTCTTCGACACGTATCTCTCCGCGCACGCGGCGCCCGCATTCCCCACGGCCGAAGAACAAGCGCGCATGGCTTCAGGCCAGCTGATCCCGGGGGCGGAGGCGGTGGCCCTCAGCGACGACCGTGACGGTGGTCAGAAACGCGCCGACATCCTCCGCGGTGTGTTCGAAGCCGCCACCCGCGACGCGGGGACCCCGACCATGGGCGGCGCCGCCCCCACCGTGATGATCCACGTCAACCAGGCCGACCTGGCCGCCGACCAGGGGGTGGGCTGGATCGACGGCGTCGAAGCGCCCATCTCGCTGGTCAGTGTGAAGCAGGCGCTCTGCGCCGGCGGATTCCAGGAGATCCTGTTCGGCGAGAACAACGAGGTCCTTGCCCTCAGTACCGAGAACCGTTTCTTCAACCGGGCCCAACGCCGCGCCCTCGCCGCCCGCGACGGCGGCTGCACCATCCCCGGCTGCACCATCCCGGCGGCGTGGTGCGAGGTGCACCACGTCACCCCCTGGTACCGCGGCGGAAAAACCACGATCGACAACGGGGTCCTGCTGTGCTGGTACCACCACCACACTATTGACACCTCCGGCTGGCAGATCCGCATGGTGCGCGGCAAACCTGAAGTCAGGGCACCGTACTGCTACGACCCCACCCGCACCTGGCGGCCCGCCGGGGAGCACCGGGCCGGGGCTCCGGCAGGGCCTGGATCTCGGCCTGGATCGCGGCCCGGATCTCGACAAGCCCGACCAACGTCAGGGTGAGTTCCCGGGATCGGGTCACCGGTCTTGGCAGGCGCGACCGACGTCAGCTTGAGCCCCCGGCCGCGAGCGACCTGAGCCCGGTGGTCGAGGCCGTCGAAACCAGGCGGGCCATCTTCCGAACCCGACCGGCTCGACCACCGGAGGGTGTGCTCGACCGTCTAGGCGCGGAGTTTGGTGATCTGCAGCAGGCCGTCGCCCACAGGGGAGAGGGCACTGATGACTGCGGTGGACGAGGCGATGACGGTCAAGAGGGTGCGGAAGCCGGTCGCCACATCATCGCGCTGGGCCGGGTTGGCCACGCGGCCGCGCCAGAGCGCGTGGGCCACGAGCACGGTTCCGCCCGGGCGGGCCAGGCGCAGGGCATGCTCGACGTACTCGATCACGCACTGCGGATCGGCGTCGACGAACACAATGTCGTAGGAGTTCTCGTTCATGCGCGGCAGCACATCCGCTGCCCGGCCCGTGATCAGGCGTACCCGGTTCGCGGGGATGCCGGCTTCGGCGAAGTTGGCTTTGGCGTGCTGCTGGTGGTCGACCTCGGTGTCGATCGAGGTGAGGGTGGCGCCGGGGGCGCCGGTGAGCAGCCAGATGCCGGAGACGCCGGCACCGGTGCCGACCTCGAGAATGCTCCGGGCCCCGGTGGCGGCCGCGATCACGGCCGATTGGGCGCCGACCGCCGGTGAAATCGCGTCGATTCCGAGTTCCAGGGACTGCTGTCTGGCCCGCGCCACAGCGTCGGACTCCACGACTGAGTCGTCGGAGAATTTCCAGTTCAGATCTTTGTCAGACACAGCGCAACTCCAGTAGGTGAATGGGTCAAGCCTAAGGGGGGGGCGGGCATGGTCCGGGGAGGCCTCGCCGGGGGTTATTCTGGGGGAATGTTCGGTTTGACCTTCGAGAAGATATTACTGATCGGGATTGTCGCCGTCTTTCTGCTCGGACCCGAACGGCTTCCCCACTATGCCGCCCAGCTGGCCCGCCTCGTGAAGCAGCTCCGGAACCTGGCCAACGGGGCCAAAGACCGGATGCGGGACGAGATGGGTCCGGATTTCGACGACGTCGACTGGAAGAAACTCGACCCGCGTCAGTATGACCCGCGCCGCATCATCCGTGAAGCTCTCACCGACGAAGACGAGCTGAAAGGCCAATCGGCGACCGTGTCGCGGGTGGTGCCGAACCCCGACGGCGCCTATCTGCAACGCAAGCGCGCCAGAGAGGCCGCCACGCTGCCGGCGCCCTTCGACTCCGAAGCCACGTAGCCACGAAGCCACGTGGCCAAACGAATCAGGTGACGAGCACACCGGATGCGGCGCATTCGAGCTGGCGGACGTCGGGAACGGGTACGTCGACCACGACCAGGCGCCCGGCCGGGAAGAGCGATTCGCAGGAGGTTCCCTGGTTCGCCGCACCCTCGTCGGTGTCCGCCATGGCCACCCGGTCGATGCCCAGCCGGGAGAGGGCAACGGCCCGTCCGACGGGGGCGGCAGCTCCTCGGCGATGATTCTGGAGCAGGAGAAATGCGCGCTGGGGTCGAACAGGTGCCTGTGCCGCCCGAGGCCAGGCCGAGGCCGAGGCCGAGGGCGGGGCGGTGACCGGCGGTGAGCGGCGCGGTCCGCACCAGAATATGCACGCCGGGCCATACGGGCGATGCGCGCGCTACGCTGAACCCACGAATCTGAGGAGTGTGACCGTGTCGAAGTCGAACACCCACGCGAAGCCCAAGCGGGTGCCACTGCCCGTCTACTCCGCCGAGTTGCGCAATCTGCAGACCGAGTTGGTCGCCATGCAGGAATGGGTCAAGGAGTCCGGGGCCCGCATCGTCGTGATCTTCGAGGGCCGGGACGCGGCCGGCAAGGGGTCCGCGATCAAGCGGGTCAGCGAGTTTCTCAATCCCCGCGTCGCCCGGATCGTCGCCCTGCCGGTGCCGACCGAGCGCGAGCGCGGCCAGTGGTACTTCCAGCGGTACATCGAACACCTGCCCTCCACGGGTGAGATCGTGCTGATGGACCGCTCCTGGTACAACCGGGCCGGCGTCGAACACGTGATGGGGTACTGCACCCCCGACGAGTACCGCCGGTTCCTGCACCAGGCGCCCCTCTTCGAACGGATGCTGGTCGAAGACGGCATTCTGCTCGTCAAGTATTGGTTCTCGGTGTCCGACACCGAGCAGGAGAGGCGGTTCCGGTCACGGCTGAACGACCCGATGCGCCGCTGGAAGCTGTCCGGGACCGACCTTTTCTCGATCACGAAGTGGGTCGATTATTCCCGCGCCAAAGACGAGATGTTCGTGCACACCGATCTGCCGGAGGCCCCGTGGTGGGTCGTCGAGAGCGAGGACAAGCGGGCCGCGCGCCTCAACATGATCAGCCACCTGCTGTCGATCGTCCCCTACACGCATCGCGAGCCGCCCCAGGTGACCATTCCGACTCGCCCCGCCGGCTCGGAGTACGAGCGCCCGCCGCGCGAGCTGAACCGGCCCGTGCCGGACATCACGACCACGCTGGGAAAGCCCACGGCTAAGCCGAAGGGCAAGGCCAAGATCAAAAAGAACGCGAAGAAGGCGGCCAAGGCGGAGGCGGCGAAGCTGGCCCCGGAGAAGGCGGCCCAGCAGGCGGCCAAGCAGGAGGCGGCGTCGGCCATGCTGCCCGTCTGAGCCGGGCTCGCGGAGCCGGGTCCCGACCCGGCTGCCCGGGGTCAGCGGCGGCGGATGCCCTTCAGCACGGCCGCCAGCAGCAGCATCGGCCCGGCCAGCCGCTCGAAGTCGTGGCCGGTGCGCGGCAGCTGCACGAGACCCGTCGGGCGCGCGATGGTGACGGCGTCCACGAACCTGAGCAGTCCCTCCGGGCCGTTGCGTCGGCCGAGACCGGACTGCTTCAGGCCGCCCATCGGGGCGGCCACCGAGGAGAACGACCCGCGATAGCCCTCGTTGATGTTCACGCTGCCGGCCTCGAGGGCCCCGCCCACGCGCAGGGCCCGCCGCACGGAACCGGAGAACACCGACGCATTCAGCCCGTAGTCGCTGTCGTTGGCGGCCAGGATGGCCTCCTGCTCCGAGTCGATCACGGTGACCGCGACCACAGGGCCGAAGGTCTCGCCGGCGAAGCACTCCATCGCCGGGGTGACCCCGGTCAGCACGGTGGGTTCGTAGAAGAACGGTCCCAGGTCGGGGCGGGCACGGCCCCCGACCTCGACCGTGGCGCCGTGTGCTACCGCGTCGGCCACCTGCGCGCTCACCCGGTCCAGCTGTGCCTGCGAGGTGAGGGAACCGACGTCCGTCGTGTAGTCGTAGTCGGCGCCGAGCCGGAGCGACCGGGTGACGGCCACGAATTCGCGCAGGAACGCGTCGGCCACACCTCGCTGCACGAAGATGCGCTCGATCGACACGCAGAGCTGGCCCATCGCCGTGAAGCAGGCCGGGGCCGCGTCGGCGGCCGCGCGGGCCGGGTCGGCGTCGTCGAGCACGATCAGCGGGTTCTTGCCGCCCAGCTCGAGCGAGACGCCGGTGAGGTTGCCGGCCGCCTGCGCCGCCACCCGCTTGCCCGTCGCGGTCGACCCGGTGAAGCAGACGTAGTCGGCCTCCGCGGTGACCGCCCCGCCGATCTCCGCGCCGTCGCCGACGACCACGGCCCAGAGTTGTTCGGGCACGCCGGCGTCGATGAATGTCTGACGCAACGACAGGACGCTCAGCGCACCCTGGTCGTCGGCCTTCTGCACCACACCGCAGCCGGCGGCGAGGGCCGGCACGACGTCCATGGCGGCGAGGCTGAGCGGATAGTTCCACGGGGTGATCACGCCCGCGATGCCCTTGGGCCGGTAGCGCACAGTGGCCGTGATGACGAGCGGGATCGCGGAGTGGCGGCGCCCACCGCGCAGCACGCGCGGCGCGGCCAGGGCATTGAAGCGGGTGACGCCGGCGGCCTGGAAGACCTCCTCGAAGGCCTGGCCGCGGGTCTTGCCGGTCTCCGCCTGCACGGTGTCCTGCAGCAGCCCGCGGCGCTCGAGGATCAGGTCGTGCGCGCGCAACAGGATCGCCCGGCGCCGTGCAAACCCGGCCCGCGCCCAGGCCAGCTGGGCGAGGCGGGCCTGCGCGTAGGCCGCCTGCACGTCGGGGAGGCCGCTGACGGGCAGCTCGTGCAGAACCTCCCCGGTGAAGGGCGCGATCACGGTGACCGTGGCCCCCGTCGTGGAACGTATGGAGCGGGTGAGGGTCGTGATCCCGGCAGGGTCGAGGGGGGAGGCAGGCATGCCCGAAGTCTAGGTGGGGACGGCGCGTGCGCTCCGCCGCGGTGCCGGTGCGGCGATGCTACTTCGGGGTGATGCCGAGGCTCAATCCGGAGAGGCCGCGCGCCCGGGTGGCGAGGCGGTCGGCAACCACACGGATGGCCACGGCCGCGGGGTCGGTCGGGTCGCCGTGCACCACGGGCACCCCGGTGTCCCCGCCGCTGCGGAGCGGCACGCTGAGGGGAACCTGGGCGAGCAACGGTACGGGGAACTCGTGCCCGGCGCCGAGCCGGCGCGCGACCTCGGCGCCGCCCCCGGAACCGAACAGCTCCAGCACCGTGCCGTCGGGCTGCACGATCCCGGCCATGTTCTCGATCACGCCGTAGATGGTCTGGCCGGTCTGCCGGGCCACGACACCGCTGCGTTCGGCGATGTCGGCGGCGGCCGGTTGTGGGGTGGTGACGACGATGACCTCGGCCTGGGGCAGCAGCTGCCCGACCGAGATGGCCACGTCGCCGGTGCCCGGCGGCAGGTCCAGCAGCAGGATGTCCAGGTCGCCGAAGTAGACGTCGGTGAGGAACTGGGTGATCGTGCGGTGCAGCATCGGCCCGCGCCAGGCGACCGCGACGGAGCCGTCCTCCACGAACATGCCGATCGAGATGACCTTCACGTCGAAGGCGATCGGCGGCAGGATCATCTCGCCGACCTGGGTCGGCTTGACTGCGGCGGACTTGCCCGTTTCGGGGGAAGGCGGGGTGACCAGGCCGAGGAGTCCGGGAATGGAGAACCCGTAGACATCCGCGTCGACGATGCCGACCCGCAGGCCGCGCTCGGCCAGGGCCACGGCGAGGTTCGCGGTGATTGTGGACTTGCCGACCCCGCCCTTGCCGCTGGTGATGGCGTAGACCCGGGTGAGCGAGTCCGGGCCGAACTGGTTGCTGCGGGCTTCCTTGCCGCCGCGCAGCTTCTCCGTCATCGCACGGCGCTGCTCGCGCGTCATCACGCTCACATCCACGGTCACGTTGCCGGGGCCGGCCACGGACTCCACGGCGCGCAACACATCGCGCTCGATCTGCCGGGCCGCCGGGCAGCCGGCGATGGTGAGACGGATGCCCACGAGGGTGCGGCCGTCGACGATCCGCACCCCGGCGACCATGTCGAGGTCGGTGATCGGCTTGCGGATCTCCGGGTCGATCACCCGGGCCAGGGCGGTGAGCACCTGGTCGGCGGAAAAGAGGGGCTCAGGCACTGGGCGATCGCTCTTCGCGGTCGCGGTCTCGCTCGCGGTCGCCCTTGCGGAGGCGTTTCCGGGTCTGCTTGTCCTGATCTTCGCGCTCTTCCAGGTTGTCGAGAAGGGCGCGCAGTTCGGAGCGGAGGAAATCGCGGGAGGCGAGATCCTTCATGCCGAGGCGCAGCGCCACCACCTCCCGGGCGAGATATTCGGTGTCGGCCAGGTTGCGTTCGGCGCGCTGCCGGTCCTGTTCGAACTGCACCCGGTCACGGTCGTCCTGGCGGTTCTGCGCCAGCAGGATCATCGGGGCCGCGTAGGAGGCCTGCATCGACAAGACCAGGGTCAACGCGATGAAGCCGAGCGACACGGAGTCGAAGCGCCACTGCACCGGTGCGAGCGTGTTCCAGGCGATCCAGCTGACGGCGAAGAACGTCAGCCCGAGCAGGAACCACGGCGTGCCCATGCCGCGGGCGATGGCCTCGGTGAACCGGCCGAAGCGGTCGCGGCTGGGGCGGTCGCGGCTACGCCGGCGGTTGCGGCCGAGGGCGGGCGTGCGCAAACCCTTGGGGGAGTCGAGGCGGAGATCCGCTCGGTTAGCTCGGGCCATTGCCGGTCCTCCGTCCGTGGTGCAGCGGGATGCTTCCCGTGGTCAGCTCGGTGCGGGCCTCGGCCCGGCGGCGCACGTCGTCGTTGCCATCGTGGCTGCGCCAGTCGTCGGGCAGTAGATAGTCGAGGACGTCGTCAATCGTCACCACCCCGACGAGTCGGTGGTTGTCGTCGACCACGGGCACGGAGACGAGGTCATAGCTGGCGAGGATGCGGGTGACCTCCGCGGCCGAGGTGTCGGCGGTGACGGGATCGAGACCCTGGTCGAGCAGTGTGCCAAGGCGTTCGTGGGGCGGGTAGCGCAGCATCCGTTGGAAATGCACCATGCCGAGGAATCGGCCGGTGGGCGGCTCGTAGGGCGGGAGGGTGACGCAGATGGCCGCGCCGAGGGCCGGCGCCAGGTCGTGACGACGGATGAGAGCGAGCCCCTCCGCGACCGTGGCATCGGCCGAGACGATGATCGGTTCGGTCGTCATCAGGCCGCCGGCGGTGTCGGGGGCGTAGGTGAGCAGGAAGCGCACATCGTCCGCTTCCTCCGGCTCCATCAGGTCGAGCAGCTGTTCGCCGAGCTCCTCCGGCAGCTGCGCGATCAGGTCGGCGGCGTCGTCGGGCTGCATGTGGTCGAGCACGTCGGCGGCGCGGGCGTCGCCGAGCCGGGTCAGGATGCTGACCTGCTCACTTTCCGGCATCTCCTCGAGGGCGTCGGCGAGGCGGCCGTCCGGCAGCTCGCCGGCAACCTCGTGCATGCGCTCCGGCGGGAGGTCGAGCAGGGTATTCGCGAGGTCGGCGGGCTTGAGGTCGGAGTAGGTGGCGATGAGCTGCTCGGCCGACTGGGCCTGGCCCTCGGTGGTCTGCTCGCGCACCTCGGCCCAGTCCGTGAAGGTCGTGGCGCCCTTCGCGAAGAGGGACAGGCTGGTCTTGGGGCGTCGCACGAAGAGCTGGCTGATCGCCCAGCCGCCCTGGGGGAGCTCCTCGATCGAGACGTCTTCGATGGTCGCCTCACCGGAATTGTCGTTGAAGACCACCGTGCGGCCAAGCATCTCGGCAATGACGCGCACCTCGCCGCCGCGCTGCTCGAAGCGGCGCACGTTGATCAGGCCGGTGGTGATGATCTGACCCGAACCGATGCTGGTGACGCGCCCGATGGACACGAAAACGCGGCGTTTGCCCGGGATCTCCACGATCAGGCCGACGACGAGGGGCGGGTCGTTTTTTCGGTAGACCACCAGCACGTCCCTGACCTTGCCCACACGGTCTCCCGCGGGGTCGAAAACGGTACACCCGGCCAAACGGGCAACGAAGACTCTGGTGGCAGACACAGATCAAATCTAGGCCACCTTCAGGGCGGATCGGTCCTGTGAAAGAATGGACTCATGAGCAATCAGAGCCCCTTCGGCGGGCGCAGGGCCGCATTGTTCCCCGTTTTACCCAAGGGAGAGGTGCTCGCGACATACGCCACCTATGGCGAGGCTCAGGAAGCCGTGGACACTCTGGCGAAGTCCGACTTCCCGGTGAAGCAGGTCTCCATCCTCGGCAACGACCTCAAAACCGTCGAGCGGGTCACCGGAAAACTCACCTGGGGGCGCGTCGCTCTTGCCGGTGCGGCCTCCGGCGCCTGGCTGGGCGTGTTCTTCGGGCTGCTGTTCTTCATCTTCTCGCCGGATGGTGCGGGCCTGCCGTTCGTATTCGCCGCCGTGATGATCGGTGCCGGGTTCGGCATGCTGTTCGGGGTCGTCAGTGCCGCTCTCAATCGCCGTCGCCGCGACTTCACATCGACCATGCAGGTGATTGCCAGTACCTATCAGGTGATCGTCGACGGCGCCCTGGTCAACCGGGCCCGGAACCTGCTCGCCGGGCACGCTGAGGCCGAGCGGGCGGTGCCGGCTCCGCCGCATCCGTCGGAGCCCCCTCGCGTCGAAGATCCGCCCGCGGCTCCGCAGCATCCGCTGCCCTGACAGTCCGCGACCAGGTTCAGGTGGTGAGGGCGGCGATCCAGGCCTCGACCGCCTCGATGGTGCGGGGGATGCCGGCCGACAGGTTCTCCGGGCCGTCCGCAGTGACCAGGATGTCGTCTTCGATCCTTACGCCGATGCCGCGGTACTCCTCAGGCACCGTCAGGTCGTCGGGCTGAAAATAGAGGCCGGGTTCGATCGTGAACACCATTCCGGGCTCGATCACGCCGTCCATGTACATCTCGCGGCGCGCCTGCGCGCAGTCGTGCACGTCGAGGCCGAGGTGGTGGCTGGTGCCGTGCACCATATAGCGGCGGTGGTGGCCGTTGTCGGGCAGCAGGGCCTCCTCGGCGGTGACGGGCAGCATGCCCCACTCGGCCGTGCGACGCGCGATGACCGCCATCGCCGCGGCGTGCACGTCGCGGAACACGGCGCCGGGACGCGCCACGGCGAACGCGGCATCCGCTGCCTCGCGCACGGCGTCGTAGACGCGGCGCTGCACGTCGGTGAAGGTGCCGTCCACCGGGAGGGTGCGGGTGATGTCGGCGGTGTAGTAGCTGTCGACCTCGACGCCGGCGTCGATCAGGATCAGGTCGCCGGGCACGACGGCGCCATCGTTGCGGGTCCAGTGCAGGATGCAGGCGTGAGGGCCGGACGCGGCGATCGTGTCATAGCCGACCGCGTTGCCGTCGGACCGGGCCCGGGTGTTGAACACGCCCTCGACGAGCCGTTCGCCGCGGTGGTGGGTGCTCGAGCGGGGCAGGTCCCGGATAACGTCCTCGAAGCCGCGGGCCGTGGCGGCGACGGCGAGGCGCATCTGGGCGATCTCGTAGGAATCCTTGACCAGGCGCAGCTCCGACAGGCCGCGGGCGAACTGCTCGTCGGCGGCGTGGTCGCCGTTGATCTCGAGGCTGAACGGCGAGTCGGAGGCGTCGGTCGTGAGCACCTTCTCCGCCGCGAATCGGAGGCGGGCCTCGTCGACCTCGGTGGTGACGAGCGGGTCGGCCTCCCGCAGCACGAGGCTTTCGGTGTCGATCGTGTTCATGACCAGGGCCAGGTCGGCGATGCCGCGCACCGGCACGCCGAGGTCGGCGGCAACCTGGGCGATCCCGGGGCGTGGGCCGATCCAGAATTCGCCGATATCGGGGTTCGCGTAGAACTCGTCCGAGTCGCGGCCGGCCCGCTCGCGAAAGTAGAGGGTGGTGTCGTGGCCGGTCGCTGTGGGTTCGAGCACCAGCACGGCGCCGGGTTCGGCGTCGCTGCCCCAGCCGGTGAGGTAAGCGAAGGCCGAGTGTGCGCGGAACGCGTAGTCGGTGTCGTTGGAGCGCTGCTTGAGACGGCCGGCGGGGATGATCAGACGCTGTCCGGGGTGCATGCCGGACAGGCGTTCGCGGCGGGCGGCCGCGAAACGCGCCTGCTCGCGGGCGAGCGGCAGCTCTTCGGTGCGCTCGGCCCAGTCGCTGGAGATGTACGCCTTGAACCCGGCCGAACCGGGGGTGGTGGAGCGGTTCTCATTCGATCGGGGAGCAGGGGTGATCGCGGTTTCGCTGGAAGTGGCCATGGCCCATTGTCCCATTGAGCTAGGAGGTCGGGGCGTGGGCGGCCACGATCGGGCGGTGGTCGCTGCCGGCCCCGTCTCCCGACTCGATCACGCGCAGGCCCTGACGGCGCCGGCTGGGAACCCCGCGGGACGGTCCGGGTCCGCCGCACAACTAGCATGGGGGAATGCTTGGTGCTCGACGATTCCGCGGTCCGATCGACCTGCACACGCATTCGAGCGTGTCGGATGGCACGGAGACCCCGTCGCAGCTTGTGCGGGCCGCCGCCGCGGCCGGCCTGGGCACGGTCGCACTGACCGACCACGATTCGACCGCCGGCTGGGCCGAGGCCGGTGTTGCCGCCCGCACCGCCGGACTCACACTCATCCCCGGCATGGAATTCAGCACCCGGGTGGGCTTCTCCAGCGTGCACCTGCTCGCGTACCTGTTCGACCCGTCCAACGCCGGCATCGTGGCCGAAACCGCCCGGGTGCGGCAGGCTCGGCTGGTGCGCGCCGAGCAGATGGTGGAGCGCATCGGCGTCGACTACGCCCTGACCTGGGAAGACGTGCTCGCCCAGACCACGCCGGATGCGACGGTCGGCCGCCCGCATATCGCCGACGCACTGGTGGCCCGCGGGTTCGCGCTCACCCGGAGCGAGGCCTTCGCGGGAATCCTGCACTGGGAGGCCGGCTACTATCAGCCCCACTACGCGCCGGACCCGCTGCGGGCCATCACCCTCGTACGCGCGGCCGGTGGGGTGCCGGTCATCGCGCACCCGGCGACGCGCGGGGCAGTCGACGTCATCCCCGAAGCGAAATTGGCCCGGTTGGCCGAAGCCGGCCTTTTCGGGCTCGAACTCGAGCACCGGGAGAACAGGCCCGAGGCGAAGGCCCACCTCTACGCGCTCGCCGAGAAGTACGGACTCTTCATCACCGGGTCCAGCGACTACCACGGCGAGGGCAAGCCGAACCGCCTGGGCGAGAACACGACGGCGTCTGAGGTGCTCGAGCGCATCATCGAACAGGGAACGGGCTCGCCGCCCGTCTACGGCTGACGCCGCCCACCCGAGGGAACCGGGCGCACGGTCTACCATGCGCCGCGAGTCCTCACGTGAGCCGCCGCGGAGGCAAACGACAAGCGCCCCCGCCGAAGCGAAGGCGCTTACGGCCGGAACTGCCGTGCAGGAACTGCCTCGCAGGGGGTGGCTAGTTGGGGGGTGGCTAACTGAGGGGTGGCTAGCTGGGGGTGCCGGCCTGCGGGGCGTGGCGACGCGTGCGGCTCCGACGCCGCGGGGCGCTGTTGCCGTCGTGGTGCTCGGCGCCGCCGCCGTCGTGGGTGCCGGCGGCCGGGGTGATGACCGGGGCATCCGGGTTGGTGGTCGCGCTGACCCGGGTGCGCGAGCGCGGCGGGCGACTGCCGGCCTGCTCGCCGGAGTGGCTCGCGCCCGAGCGTGCGGCGTCTGTGTGACCGGCGCCGGAGCGACCGG